>NZ_NFKZ01000059.1:0-4620 GCF_002160635.1 Lactobacillus gallinarum | reverse complement strand
GCGCCGGGCTAAAAAAGAAGGACGCAATTTGCGGCTAGCAAAAAACTATCAAAAGCAGCGTTTAGTTGTAGCTAAACTGCACGACAAGATCAGAAGACAGCGTAATGACTTCTTGCAAGAACTCTCAACTGCACTAATCAAAAACCACGATTTAGTAGTTGCCGAGGAACTAAGAAGCAGAAATCTGTTAAAGAATCATGCCCTGTCTCAAGCTATTTCAGATGTTGGTTGGCGTAGCTTCCTGAACATGCTGGCTTATAAGGCAGATCTATATGGCAAAGAATTTCTAACAATTGATCCTAAGTACACCACCCAAAGATGCCATCAATGTGGCAGTATTATGGGCCAAAACGGTTATAAGAAATTAGCCCTTAAGGATCGGGAATGGACTTGTCCAATCTGTCAGACGCATCATATTCGTGATTGGAATGCGGCAGTGAATATTCTAGAAAAAGGATTAGGCAAGTGGCAGAATCCTAAAATAAAAGAAAAAAGCAGCCTAAGCTAGGCTGCAGTCCGCTAGCAATTCGCGGACTTAAAAGGCTTTGGTAAATAGACGACCTCTATCGGCAATAGTCAAAAGACTATTGCTGGTAAGTCAAGTCCGTATCTAAGCAAGTTGGTGTTCTGGTTAGCGTAAGCTAACGAGCCACTAAGCCCTAGACTTCAGTCTAGGGTAGTTGACTATACAAGGTTTCTTAACGTGATGGTAGTTCTTTTGAAACAATTATGTAACATTCAGAAGGTATTATATTAACCGTCAACTGATTTAAGAAATCAATTAAATTTGAAACAAATGTTAAATAAACGAAATCTATAATTTAAGGGAGACAATTAATTTTGAATTTAAAACGTACTTTAGTTAAATACACTGCAGCTTTATCAATTTTCTTTACAGGTATCTCAGCTATTAATGTTCCAGCTACTGTTCACGCTGACGAAGTTTCAACCAGTACTGTAAATACTGACAATTCAATGTCAGATATCGAAACTTCAACTCCAGCTGCAAGTACCGTTAAGAAGACTTCTGCTGTTACTAAGAAGCGTAACGCAATTGTTAAGCTTGCTAAGAAGGAAATCGGTAAACCTTACGTTTGGGGCGCAGCGGGCCCTTACGCATTTGACTGCTCAGGTTTAACTTCATACGTTTACAAGAACGCAATTAACAAGACTTTGCCAAGAACTACTTACGGTCAAATCACTCTTGGTAAGACTGTTTCAGTTTCAACTAAGACGCTTAAGAAGGGTGACTTGTTATTCTGGGGTAACTACCACGTAGGTATCTACATTGGCGGTGGCAAGTTCGTTCACGCTCCAGCTCCTGGTCAAAATGTTAAGACTCAAACCTTAGCATCATTCTTCCCATCATCAGCTAAGCGTGTTATCGACTAATTACATTTAAAGTTATGTCTTTCTAAAGATTATTAGTAAAAGGAGTTAGGTGAATTTCACCTAGCTCTTTTTTTTACATAGTAAATTATTTTTAGTTCTATGTGGTTCATCTATGTCATTTGACTGTTTTTGAAGAAATGTAAGCCGTTTAATATTTATTAAATTAGTATTACTTTTGTAACATTCATGTAACATAAGGCATTTATTATAGAGTCTGTTGAATAGTTAATTAAGTTTAAAGATTTTCCGATAAAATAAATTTTCGTTACCAAAATATAAAAATCTAATAACTTGTGATATAGATATAAACATAATAGGAGAATATATGAATATTAAAAGTAATTTTGTAAAAGTTACTGCAGCTGCTGCTTTAACTCTGACCGGTGTAGCTACAGTAAGTGCTGTTAAGCCAGATTCAACTACTGCTAATGTTCAAGCTGCTACTACTAGAGTAAAGATCAATTATGTTCCAGGTTATGGTGTTAATATCTGGGATAATTACAACCATGGTCATTTTACTGGTCAACGTGCACCACACGGCACTACTTGGAATGTTATTAACCAAGCAACTGATAAGAAGGGTCGTACTTGGTACCAAGTTGGTGAAGGCCAATGGATCATGGCTCAATACACTGTGCCAGCTAATTCCAAGAAGGCTAAGAAGTCAGTTCAAGCAACTGGTGATGCATCAGCTATTGTTACTTTAGCTGAAGCACAACTTGGTAAGAATTACGTATGGGGCGGTACCGGTGCCAACGGTTTTGACTGTTCAGGTCTTACTTCATACGTTTACTCAAAGGCTGCTGGTGTGAACATCGGTAGAACTACTTACGATCAAGTTAAGCAAGGTTCAACTGTTTCTATGAATAACCTTCAACCTGGTGATTTGCTTTTCTGGGGTTCAGCTTCAGCTCCATATCACGTAGGTATTTACGTTGGTAACAATCAATACATTCACGCAGCTACACCTGGTCAAGGCGTTATCAAGCAAACTTTGAGTAGTTACTTCTACCCAAGTGTTGCTAAGCGTGTTTTATAAAAAAGATTATTAATCAAAAGTGAGCTATGTTTTAGCTCACTTTTTGCATTATTAAATACTAATCGTTGTTAGTTGCTCTTTTTCTGCGTAAATGCAATAATGAAGTCGTTAGTTATAAAGTAGTAAGTTTTGCTACTAAGGGGATTGAAGAATGACTAAACATAAATTATTTAAGTTGGGAGCAGCTGCGGCACTTACTGTCACAGGTGTCTCTGCGATTACGTCGCTGAAAACTGTCCGCGCAGCCAACTTTACTGCGATTAAGAGGGTAAAGATTAATTATTTACCCGGTAAGGGCTTAAACATTTGGACTAATTATAATAAGGGTAAGTTCATGGGTTACCGTGCAAAAGACGGTACTATTTGGAACGTTGCCGAAACTGCTGTAGATAAGAAAGGTAACCTTTGGTATAAGGTTGGTACGCGTGAATGGATTGAAGCGCGTTACACCGTTGATGTCGGGATGGACACTCCGGCTTCCACCAATGCCAAAACTAAGGACAAGGTAACCAACGTATCTACCAAGAAGAAGACGACCAAAAAGTCAAAGAAGACGAGCAAGAAAACAACGACGAAAGTTAATAACGTTATTTCTTTGGGTACTGTAACTAAGAAAAGTACCAAGAAGTCGACTAAGACTAAGTCTAAGGCCGCTAAGGTGAAGAAGGCTAAGCAAATTGTTGATGCGGCAGTGAAAAAGACTAGTAAAAAGTTAACTACCAAGAAGGTTGCATCAACGCAAGCCTCAAGTAAGGCCGGTGCCATCGTTGCTTTAGCTAAGCAACAAGTTGGTAAGCCTTATGCATGGGGTGCTAATGGTCCAGACAGCTTTGACTGCTCTAGCTTGGTGCAATATGTCTTTAAGAATGCGGCTGGTATGAACTTACCTCGCACGACTTATGATCAAGTTAAGGTTGGTCAAACAGTTTACCAAAAGAGTCAGGCTAATGGTCAACCTGTTTCCGCAAGCAATTTACAAGTAGGAGATTTGTTGTTCTGGGGTTCAGAAAGCGCACCATATCACGTAGCCATTTACATTGGTAATAATCAATATGTCAATGCGGCAACACCTGAACAAGGTACGATCTTGCAGACAATGACTAGTTACTTTGCACCAACGATTGTTAAGAGAGTTTTATAATTTGAATATTAAAAAAGTAGTTACTATGTATTAATTGCAAAGTAACTACTTTTTATTTTCTACTTCAAATGCCCTTTTTGTCTAAAAAATCTAAAGGTATAAGTGTAATATTTGCCCCTTTTTACCTTATACTTGTGAGTGTTCTAATATCTAATAATCGATTATCTTGTATTAGATTTGCTCATTTTGTATAATAATGGCACAGGAACAAGTTCCTAATGAGCGGTCGGCTCATGGTCAATCTGATATTTCAATAGGACGTAAGGGCCTAACAGGTTGCGAGAACCAGAACTAATCTCGATATTTAATCTTGGACATAAGGGCCAAGCAGGTGGCAGACACCAGAACTAAACCGACCATGATGAGTTCGCACATTATGTGTGGACTCATTTTTTTTGGAGAGAATAATGCGTAAAAAATACAATTATAGAAAATTAAGACCTAGAGAATATTCATACATTAACCGGTTCTTAGATGATATTCATAGAGCTGCTGTTTTTTATGAGGCTACTTTTGTTAATAAGAAAGTAACGTTTTATACGGCTAAGACTTCAATTACAGTGATTGCATCTGTTACTAATTTTATGCACTTATGTGGTGTTTCATATTTAAGGGGTAGTAAGAATTTTTTCCTTAGTGCTAAATACAGAAAAATAGATTTAGACAAAGTTTTGATCAAAAAAGACGGAACTACGTTTCAAAAATTACAAGTTTTAAGCGCATTTCCTGAATTGATTAGTGGCAATGTTAGGTTAACTGGTCGGGGAAGATTTTTGGTGCTCGACTATGATTATGCATTACGTACGTCTAGACAACTTTTGGCATTAACACTGATAAATCAAAGTGCAAAAGCAATTCCACAATCATTATTAAACTTTCATAAAAAGATGTTTGAGAAAGGTGCCTCAGTTGTTAGAATTGAATCACAAGATTTTAATGAAAAACGCCCGAAAATCCCCGTATTTTAATGCGGGGATGGATAGGGCCAAGCTGACCTAGCAGTCAGCTTTTTTTATTCTAAAAATAGAGACATACGTTCGACTTCCCT
>NZ_NFKZ01000058.1:0-4940 GCF_002160635.1 Lactobacillus gallinarum | reverse complement strand
AGCTTCAAGGCTATTCTTGGGCAAGTGGAGCTAAAAAAGGACAAAAGTTAACGGAAAACGAAGCTAAAGACCAAGCCTTAAAAGCTATAGCTCAAGGGCTTGCGGATTGTGCCGAAGGGTTTAATAAACGTAATAAAAATCTCTATATGTTCGAATATTATATCCATATGGATGAAATGGGCTCAGCTCATTTTCATAGCGATGTTATGCCCTTTTGCCAGCCCGAAGGAACGACCAAAAAAGGGCGAAAAAAGAAGCCTTCTTGGTCACTTAACACGGCTTTAGCCCAGCAGTATGGGACTAGCAGAAGCAAAAACCAAAATAAAGCCAATTTGAGTGCCTTTAGAGAACAAGAAGATAAAGCATTAATCGAAAGTGTAAATAGAACGCTTGAAAGTAAATTTGGTATTAAAAAAGCGCTTGATTTTGTTCGTCTGACCGATAAAGACAAAGCAATTGAAACGGGCGTAGATCATGATATTTATGTAGCAAAAAAGCAAAAGCTTGATGAGTTGCAAAAACAAGTGAATAGCCTTGAAGCTAAGCATGCCAAGGCTTTAGAGACTCAAAAGCAAGATCAAAAAACGGCTGATAAACAGCAAAAAACAATCGCTGAAAATCAAAGCAGGCTTGATGACATTGCTAACTTTAAGAGTCTTGTAGCTACTTATAAGAGTCAAGCAGAAACCGCCAAAAAAGAAAAAGAAGATGCTGAAAATGCACGAGATCAAGCTTTACAAGCCAAAAAGCAGGCTGAACAACAGGCACAGCAAGCCAATCAAAGGTTAATTTTGCAGCTGAATCAGCGAAAACAGTCACAAGATGCCCGAGAAACTGATTTAAACCGTCGTGAGAAGGGTTATTTTGATTCTAAGGGAAAATATCATGCAGGCATTGAGAGCCGTGAGAAGCAACTAAATAGCCGTGAAACTGATTTGAATGCTAGAGAGTTAGGTGGTAAGGATTCGAAAGGCGTTCAGCATGAAGGTTTAGCAATTCGTAAAAGTAAACTTGATAATCGTGAAGATGCTCTAGATGCCCGTGAGAGTGAATTAAATGATTTTGCTGATGACCTTGCTGAAACTGGCAGTACTTTAGAAAAAGCTGTCCGAGCCTTTACTAATGGCTTTTATCAAGGTATGACGAATGACGTTAGTGCTACAACTGAAACTGAAAACTTGCCTAACTTGCTTGCGATATCCGTTACTCATCCGACTGCAATGGTTTCAGGTTTTAAACGTGGAATAAAAAAGCTATTGAAAGTAGTCAAAGAAAGCAAGTTTTTGAAGACTTTGAATACCGTTACTGAACATTTAAGACTAGAAAATGACTATCAAGAAAATTTGCAACAACAAAAGAATAATAAGGATCGTTATAAGACTGAAAATAAAAAAGCCTCAAAGTCTACTGATTCTAAGGCTCTTAAGTATAAGGATTCTAAAGAAAAAAGTGACGGTTTTGGACCCGAATTTTAACGTTATTAGCCAATAACGTGTCTAAAATGGCTAATAATTGCAATCATTAACGGACAATTTCCCTTGAAAAAGTAGACCTATGTGAGTGTACTCAGTGAGGGCGAAGCCCGAACGGCAAAAAAAGAAACATGCCAAGCCGAAGGCTTGGCTTCTTTTATAATTGCTTTTGGGATTTGATTTTGAACAAAATCGAATTTTAAAAGCAATTCCACGAGCTTTTGAAAATTTTAATTTTCATTAGCCGTAAAATTGTAGATTGTTCGAATTTTTGACTTAAAAATTCAATTTTGAAGAGTATTAGTCGCTATACCCGTTTGAGTTTGAGTTTTGAGTTTATGAAACATTTTTGCTTTTTTAAATTGCTAAAACCATTGCGGTATAACGCGCGCGGGGTCTAGACTCCTCCGTAAGACCCCGCGTTTCACAGTTTTGTGAAACAGTAGCCTGTGGATAACTTTTTAGTCTTATAAAGGCTGATATAAAAGCATTTTTTAGCTAAAAAAAGTGTGTAACACGAAAAACTCAGCCTAATATTTTTGAGTTTTAACTTTACGTACAATAAAAGCACAGCAATTAGAAAATATTCGTAAAATAAAAAATAACCAGTGCCTGAAAACACTGGTTAAAAACGTGCTATAATTGATTTAGCTCAGTTTTGAGCACGAAAAAAAGCCTTGCTAAACCAAAACCACACAAGCAAGCCTTTTGAATTACTTTTTCAATTCATAAGTAATTATAGCACAAAACAATTTAAAATCTACTTATGAGTTGAAAAAAAGTATGAAGTTAAAGGGCTTTCTTAGGGTTTAGCAAGAGTTAAATCGAAAGGAAGTCTTTTTATATGGCTAAAAAATTTCATGGGTTTACTTTTAAGATAAGTATTGACTATATTCTGCGTGGCTTAAATTTGCCACTAACTCAGGATAACAGGATGAAAGTTGTGGGCTACTTACGTAAGCAGTTTACGAGTTTTGTTGGAAACTATTCGGGCATGAGTGGTGCTGACATTTTACACTATGCAGATTTTAAGCATAAATCAAAGCTAACAGAAAAAGGAAAAGTTACTTTTCTAGCCAAAGATAAAAATGGCAATTTGATTCCTGATGACTGGCATATGCATTTTGGATGTTGGGGCGCTAAAACGCTTTACGATGAAGCTAATTGGCGTAAGCGATTGGCTGATTTTGATTTGAATTTATCTGATGCAAACAGAACGCAAAAAGATTTTCGACAATTAAAGAAGTCTAAACTGCCTTCAATGCTTGGTTACTGGATTCACAGGACGCCTCAGTCGATCAAAGATCATAAACATGCATACAGCGAAGATGAAATGCACTTGATTAACTTTTCAAAGAATGATCTTGATGATTACTTAGCCAAAGTTATTGATGAAAAAGACTGCTCGATCAGTGATAACAAGGCTTTAAAGCTTGCTGATGAGTTGACTTTCAAGGTTAGAAGAGGTGCAACAATTGACGCTGTTCAAGCTGAAGCTATTTCAGTTTTTGGCGAACATGAGCCACAATTTTGGCGGTCTTATTCTAAAAAATTAGAAGATGAACGTAATACTTACTTAAAGAAGCTTTTCCAACAGTTAGTATATATGAAAAAGAATTTTAACTTTATTTATGTAGACGGCTCTGGTGGAATTGGTAAAAGCTATTTTGCCGATCAGCTGGGATTTTTCTTTGCTGATAGTGATACGCATGCAGTTCATACGGCTGCAGCTACGGGTAAAGGTAAAACACCTGATATGCTTAGTGGCTATAGTGATGAGCTTGTTACGGTTGCACACGAAATGCGTCCAACACAATTTAATGTAGAAGAATTTTTAAACGATTTTGAACCTAACCGCTATAGCATGGTGTCAGCTCGTAATCAGGATAAAAGGTACTTTGCGCAAGCTTTTATTTTGGCTAAGGCAATGCCCCCACAATACTGGGCTTATAGTCTTTTCTATTCTGATTTGCTAGTAGATCAGTACGCTTCAAGGTATTATCATTATGAGCCAACAATAAAAGTTGACAAGCATAAGCAAACTTTTGCCTTTCCAAAAACATACGCTCAGCTTTTAAGCTTAAGCTTTAAAAGAGGCGACGAGTTAGCAGGCTGGCAACGACTTCATATTTTTAGAGATAATCAAGAATCACTTGAAGAAGCTATTGAATTGGGACATCATCACCACTGGAGTCTTGAAGATGCTAAGGATTTTATAGACCAATGGTGGCAGATCATCCGGCGTATTAAATACACTTTTAAGCTGACTAAAAGTAAAGACAATGAAATTAAAATCGCTGTTTATTGCCTTAATACCAGTACTCGTCCAGCTTGCTTAGCCAATGATGAAGCCAAAATACGAACAGTCGAAGAATTTTTCGATGACTTTACTTTTGAGAATCATTATTTCAAGGTTTGTGAATATGAAATGGCTGAAAATGATTTTTATGACATGAAAAAACTTCACCAAGTTTTGAAACAAGTCATTGAAGATATGAAAGAAAAAACGGGTTTAAAAATTACCAATCATTTACCACGCTTACTAAGCCCTGAAGAATTGGCTGAAAAATTGGGTGAAGTTGAATCTGAAAAAGAAGAAAAAGAACGAGTTTTGAAGTTGGTTGAAAATTAGATGAAGATTAAAAAGAGGCAGATTGCCTCTTTTATTTTTGCCTGAAAGTGTAGTTTTAGCAGGCAAAAATTAAGGGGTAGATTTTGAAAAAATTGCGCTAGCTTTTTTGAAAAATCGAAGGGGAAATTTCCCCTAAAAATTGCTTGCGATTAGCTTGCAATTTTTCTAAAAAGTGAGCGAATTTATTCGCCACTTTTTCCAGTCTGGTGGAACCAGCCCTCGGAGAGCGCCCCAAAAAATTTTATTTTTTGGTAAGGCGCTCTACTAAAAAATAATTTTTTAGCTCAATGTATCTTGTATTTATTATACAATGACACTGAAAGTGAGTGACAAAAATGGATACAATTTTCACAACTGCAAGTGGCAATTTTGACAATAAAAAGTCATTTAAAGGGATCAGAAAACACCTCGAACATGACCCCAATTTAAAACATAAAAACAAGTATTTAAATACAAAAGAAAGTCGGGAGTTAAGGAAGTATAATACTCATAAAGTTTTAATAAACTTTGATGACTGGGCTGAAAAACGCTTTGGCTCTTTTGTAAAAGAGCATGATGAAAACATGAAGGATAAAAAAAGAAAGTTCGGCTCAGTTAAAAGATTTTTGCAGGTTGACGGCAACGGCAAAGCTAGAAAGCTTCAACCACTTCAACTGTACACGCAAAAACTGTCTAATAAAAGAGACTACAGTAAGCTTGTAAATCAGCTTACAGCAAAGCTTCAAGGCTATTCTTGGGCAAGTGGAGCTAAAAAAGGACAAAAGTTAACGGAAAACGAAGCTAAAGACCAAGCCTTAAAAGCTATAGCTCAAGGGCTTGCGGATTGTGCCGAAGGG
>NZ_NFKZ01000057.1:0-5404 GCF_002160635.1 Lactobacillus gallinarum | reverse complement strand
TCATAATTATTAAGAATAGAAAAGGCAAAAGGCATTGCTTGATATTGTCTAACAGCTAAGTAGTGCTTAGCATGATAATTGCTTCGATTGCGTCCTACATAAGAGTTGTAGACAAAGCGCTGCGCATCATAGTTCAACTTAATGATTTTCTTTTGCTTAGAACTAGGATAAAAGCGAAGCTTAACGCCAAAATGATAGGCTAAGCTGCTCATTCTCTTCATGATTTCACCTCCTTCTGTAGATTAGATATTTATATTGTACAGGGAAGTCGAACATATGTCTCTATTTTTGGAATAAAAAAAGCTGACTGCTAGGTCAGCTTGGCCCTATCCATCCCCGCATTAAAATACGGGGATTTTCGGGCGTTTTTCGTATACCTAGCTTATTAACGAGTACTGATTTAAGCCTAAGATTCTACTTTTTCAGCACTATATTCTCGTATAATTTTACAGTCACAATGTAGTAAATGAAGTAAAGTACGATGAAAATTAAGAATGGTAGCCAGATGCCCATGTATGGCTTAGGTAATAATGCCTTGAACAATCTCAAACCGAAGAGAACATCGATGATACCTAGTGCTCCAGGTAAAGCAAATAGCACCCCAATTTCATTTCTAATTGATTTTCTAAGCATCTTTTCCCTAGTCCCAATCTTGTAGAGCATTTCGTAACGTACTTTGTCGCTGGCGGCGCCGCTTAAAACTTTGAACATCAAAGTTGAAGCGAGCATGGTTAGGAACGCGATTCCTAGGAAGAAACCCATGAATTCGAAACCACTGGCAAAGCCAAGCACTACTTGATAAGTAAATGGCTTAGTGCTACTCAACACTCTACTAATCATAGGTGAAGTCATTTGAAGCTTTTCAATCTTTGTTAAAGTTGGATAGTCTTTAACAAAATCCTTAACTCTAATTAAAGTTATAAACTTCTTTTGTCCTTGAATAGTATTAAATTTAGCTGGAGAAACTAGTTCAATCTTTTTAGTGCCATTAAGTAGCATCATGCTCAAACGAGTATTAGCAGAATTACCAGGAGTAACCAAATCTTTGGTCTTGGCTACAGTTGGTGTATAAGTTGGGAAATCATTACCGTGTTGACTAAATTTAATATATTTAAATGGCTTTTTGTCGAAATCAGCCTTGTTAAAGAATAGTTCTTTCTTAGTTTCAACGTAGTGGTAAGTAGCCTTAGATTTAATATCTAACTTGTCCACATTTTTTTGCACAGCTGGTGTATTTTGCACAATCTGTGCATCATAGTAGTCGCTGACTACTGCTTGGTTCTTCAATGAATTGAAGTTAAGACCAACAGTAATCGCACCAAGAGCTAAAGCGAAAAGTAGTGAGATAACGGAAAGAATACGTGTGTAATCACGAATTCTGAATTTTAGTTGTCCAAGAGTAAAGACGCGAATACCGCGGTAAGCGAAGCCTTTTTTCTTGAGCAAAAGATTGATGATGAGAGTGAAAAATGAATCAAAAGTGAAGTATGAGCCTGCCACGATAGTTACTAATGCTGCTGGAATGATGAAGAAAATAGCATTAGCGGGCATCCCCATAATGTAATAGCCTGCTGCTAAAAGCAAAAGACCTAAGATAGCTTCAACCACGCGCAAACCGTTCTTGCGGCTGATCTTAATTGGCTTTTGACTCTCATGAAGCAAGTCAATCACTTTACTACGCACAAGTTTATGCATATTTCTCAACGCTGCTAAAAAGAATACAACTACAAAGAAAATCAATGTCCATAAAATTGCATTAGGCAAAATTATCTGAAAGTGCGTAATATGTAAGTCTAAACTGCTAATCAATAATTTAGACACAAGAGCAGTTAAACCCAAGCCAACAATAATTCCTAAAATAGCTGCCAAAATCCCTGTTAACAAGGTTTCACAGAAAATCAGCAAACCAAGCTTAGAACTTTTTGCCCCTAGCATCATGAACATGCCATAGTCGTGCTGGCGCATGCTGAGCAAAAATGAATTCGCATAAACCAAGTAAACGAAAGTAATAATTGCGAGTAAGACAATCCCGAAGCCAAAGATGAAGCTTAAGTATTGTCCTGGTGCATTAACATCTTTACTCATGAAGCCTGGGTTAATTGCCAAGGATAAGAACATATAAAAGATTGTACTTGCAACTACCAATCCTGAAAACAGGACCGTGTAGTCTTTGAACCGGCTTTTAATCCCGGTTAAAGATAATTTCCAAATCATTTTTCCTTCCTCCTATTCCTCAGTACCCAAGTGAGCAATCAATTCATGGTAGAAGTCTGTTCTAGATTTTTCACCTTTAATCATTTGTTCACCGATTTTACCGTCTTTGATAAATAAAATGTGATTAGCAAAACTTGCTGAAAATGGATCGTGGGTAACCATCAAAGTTGTTACGCCGTCATGCTTGTTTAAGTTTTCCATCGTGTTTAGTAATTCTCTTGCACTCTTAGAATCAAGCGCACCGGTTGGTTCATCGGCCAGTAAGATTGATGGTTCGTGAACCAAGGCACGTGCAGCCGCTACTCTCTGCTTTTGTCCCCCTGAAATTTCTGCAGGGTACTTATTCAAAATTTCTTTAATTCCTAATTTTGCTGCAATTCTATCCACAATTGGATTAATTCTGCGTGCTGATAATCCACGCAAGCTAAGTGGTAATGCAATATTTTCTCGATTAGACAAATTTTCTAGCAAATTAAAGTCTTGGAAAATAAAACCTATTTCTTTGCTACGGAAGTCAGCCATCTGATTAGTATTCAAAGTGCTAACATCATGCTTATTAATGAAAACTTGCCCCGTAGTTGGTTTATCTAAAGTTGAAAGAATGTTAAGTAAAGTAGTCTTACCAGAGCCAGAAGCACCCATGATTGCTACGAATTCACCTGCAGCCACCTTAAAATTGATGCCCTTCAAAGCTTGGTATTGTTTTTCGCCTTTTTTACCGTAAGTTTTGGTGACGTCGTCAACCACAAGAATTTCGTTCATTTTTATACCTCTTTCTCCCCAATTTGTTTTACTGTATTATCCAATTAATACACTAATATGATATTAGCCTTTTGTCAATCTATTTTTACGCAAAAAAATAGTTCTTCACGTCTTATCGCGTGAAGAACCTTGATCTATCAATGCTTAATTGCTAGTTTTGGTTTTAATTAATTTGCATTTTCCTAATGTTTGAATCTCTTGATGACCGTTTACTAGATGCAAAACTGCATCCCGGTATAACAGTTTTTCTGTCTTTTTGCTCTTATCCTTGTACTTTTTAACAAAAGTTACTTCATAATCAATCTTGCTATAATTGCGCTTACCTGGCAAAACAGATAAGACTTTGACTTCAACATTGAACTTCTTAAGTTTCTTATCCTTTTTCCACTTCTTGATTTGTTGCTCAATCTTCTTATAATCGGCGTTTTCTTTACCATTTTCAAAATTGGTTACCATCGGCTTTTTAAAGTTGGTATACAGTATTCTCGCCGCATTTTCAACTTTAATTAAACCTGGCCAAATTGGGTTAACAATATAGTCACCTTCTGCATCTTGGTAAACGTCTTTTTCACCATTGCCTTGGTAATCTGCTGCACCATCATAATCAGTTACATCGTCTTCACTATCGCTAAATTCCGAACTGATTGATTGTGATAAATCTGTCACATTTTCAGATTTAATGGTTTGACCATCAACCTTGCTTTTAACAAAAATTTCCATTCTCTTAGCAAGCGGATAATCCTTAAATGTATAGTGGCCTTTTTTATTAAGAGTGGCTGTTTTATGATCATTGATATAAACTACGCCATTAGGAACGCTGCGAATTTGGAAAGTGGCGGTTTTAATTTTCATATCTACCGTCTTATTTGACCAAATATTTACAATCGAGTCAGCATCTAACTTTCTATTGTTAACCTTGGATTTAACCAAAATATGGTAACGACCAGGGAAAACTAATCCTAAATCTTGATAGTAATTCTGATTGCCGCCATTCATTTTGCCGTAATCTTCCCCGTTAACAAACAAAGCCGAATTGGCATGGTTGGTTTGAACCTGCGGACGATAGCACTGCACTCGCAACTTATATTTACTGAAAAATAAGAAATAGCGACCGGCTTCAACTAATTGAATCTCACCATTGTCACGATCATGACGTAAGTTAGAATCTAATTTTTTCGCAGCCGCTGCATGATTCTTAAAATAATTTTGCAACGGCTTTAAACTATCATCGGTTACCTTCATATCAGGAGTTGAAGCAATCACATATTGCGCCATCCCCGTCTTAGGGTCTTTTAAGTTGGCAACAATGCGGCTAATCTGCCGATCTCTTGTATAATAAAAATTGCCAGCGGTAATTAATCCGCCAACTAAAATCACAATAATTCCAAATAACCAAATAGTTTTACGTTTTTTCATACTTAAAACCCACCAAATTAATACTTTTAATTTAGATTAACAGGTTGAGCCAAAATAGCAACTATCTTCATTTTTGTGAGGAAAAATTATGGAAATTAACTTCAATTTTGTCAAAAATAGTCCAACATTTAGCGAGCAATACTCCGCTGCTGAAAAGATTCACAAGTTATACACAATCGATGATTATCGTGACGTCATCAGCAACTCTCGCCTTTTGCTTGAAACACTTACTAAGAAAATCTTCAAACTAGAGAATCTGAATGCTTATTATCATGTGCCAGACGGTGAATATCGCAATTTGCGCAATGACACGCATTATTTACGCGGTGAACTCGATTATCCTTTAAGCATTATGGCTTTATTCGATGAAGTCCGCCGGATGGGGAATGCAGCGATCCACGATAGCAAAATCGAACCTGATAAAAAGCAGGCCTGGCGCTGCGTTTGCGACGTTCATGACATTCTAGTCTTCTTAATCAATAGCTATGATGGTCAGGATTTATATTACATTCGCCCCGACATCGCTATGGAGGCTCAAACCTCTAGTCAATTTCATATCCGTGTCAAAAATACTAAACCGCATATTAAACTTAAAGATCATCAGACTAAAAAAGTCGAAGAGCATCATTTACACACTAATTTGAAAAAGGTTAAGCATTTCTCTAGTGTAAAATCTGTGGATAAACCTGCTGAAAAACATGAACAAATTAAGCCAGCAAAACAGAATTGGTTCACAAAACTTTTCCACAAAAAATAGCAAGGTATACGTAACCTTGCTATTTTAATTCAAGAAAGTGTAGTCACTAAAGATCACATTATCCGACTACTAAAAAACGGGCTGTACATACTCCCCCATCAATACACCCGTGCAATCATCATACACCTTATTTTTTGAGTCAACTACCCTAGACTGAAGTCTAGGGCTTAGTGGCTCGTTAGCTTACGCTAACCAGAACACCAACTTGCTTAGATACGGACTTGACTTACCAGCAGTAATCTTTTGACTATTGCC
>NZ_NFKZ01000056.1:0-5976 GCF_002160635.1 Lactobacillus gallinarum | reverse complement strand
AAAGTGTCTGGGAAAAAACTAACCCTTAGATACTGAAAGACGATCAATCCAACTCTTAATTTGAGTTGCTTGACCGTCTTTTTCTGTCTATTTTTATTTTTGAACAAAGAAAATTGGTCTTTTGACCATCTTCTGTTCCAATATTTGCTTAAATTCATCATCATGAAGGCTATTCCTATATCTGTTTCAACCTTCTTTTTGCCTCTTAAATGAGTTCGGCGCATGCCAAAGACGTTCTTCAAATGTCCAAAAATCGGCTCCACATCATATTTCCTCATGCTGTAGATGTGTCTGCCTTCAGGACTTTGGAGAACTGCTTTGGCTTTTTCTTTTAGGTATTGCCAGTTAGGATTATAGCGAACCTGACGTTGGCGTCCGCTCTTAGTCTTGGCTAAGCGTTCTAATTCTGGCGTTAGTTGAAATTCATCTGCTTCATAGACCTTAAAATCACGAACCTGACCAGTCGATCGATCTTTACGTTGACTATAATATTTGAAGTTGAATCTGACGCCATTTTGATCAAGGTAATAATCATCTTTTTCATCATAGAACCAGTTAGCCAGCTTAGTTGGATCGTTGCGATACTTTCTGGTCTTTTCCTTTTCGTACATGGTATAAGGAATATAGTACTTCTTGTCTGAATACTCTTCTTCTAACATTGAATAATTATATTCGCTGCCATAACCAGCATCAGCGACAATCTTGTCAAACTTGTCTAGTGTCGTCATCTGCTTTAAAAATGGTTCGAAAGTTCTGAAATCAGTTGGATTAGGGTATAAAGCAAAGTCAACCACATATTGATCAGTGGTGGCGGCTTGAATATTGTAGCCTGGCTTGAGCTGGCCGTTCTTCATGTGATCTTCCTTCATATGCATGAAAGTCGCGTCATGATCTGTCTTAGAATAGCTGTTACGCCCTGCAAAGATTTCTTTCGCCTCTTCATATTTCTTCATTCGAGGAACATAGTCTTTTCTTAGTTTATGAAGCAGCTTTTTAAGACCGCGTCTTCTTGCTTTTCTAGGCGAACCGCCAGGGATTGCTTTGGGTTCTTGCTCAATTTCTTCGGTCAGCTTTTCAATCTCGGCTTCCGTTTCTTGTGCTAGCTCTGCCAAACCTTGACTGGTCTGGACTTTCTCTTTTGCCATTGCTTTGACGACTTCTTTGGCAATCAATTCATCATAAAGCTCAACCGCTTGACCTTTGAGCTTGTCATGAAATTTTTCAACTGCCTTGCGCCAAACAAAAGTATAGCGATTGGCGTCAGCTTCGATTTTAGTGCCATCAATAAAGATCGCTCCTTCATTGATAAGGCCCTCGGCTTCTAACAAATTGGTAAAGTAGAGGAAGCTTTTCTTAACCAGCTCATTGGCATGCTTGCTGGATCTAAAGTTATTTATAGTATGGTAAGAAATCTGTTGGTGTTCAGCCAAAGCCATCATCGGCACGTTTTCTTCCAGCATTAATTCGATTTTTCTGCCTGAAAATACTCTTCTGGAATAAGCAAAAAGCAAGATTTTAAGCATCATCGCTGGATGATAAGCTGGACGACCGGTTTTAGCAGTATTACCCAATAAGACATCTTCTGGAATTGAATCGACAAACCAGCTAATGGTATTAGCCAAATGATTATGAGGAATAGCGAAGTCTAAGTTGAGTGTTAAAGCTGTTTGACCTATGGTATAATTTTGATACATTAAGATTGCCTTCTTTCTTTTTGTTTTGTGGTGATTCAATAATATCAAGGAAGGCACTTAAAGTATAGAAAAAGAACGATGAAATCCATTAGGAAATCATCGTTCTTTTTTCCTGTCTGAGAATTAGTTTTTTCCCAGACACTTTTTATATGCGAACAAGTGCATCATTATTTCCAATGCACTAGGATGTTTGGAAAAACGTGACTATATCAGAGATGAAAATGTAGTCATCGAAATAGCTAACTTTGAGACCGTAAAATAGTTTGTGTAAGGATGAATGATTCCTTAAATTAATTTCTTAAAACATTAGAAAAAGGAGTTCCTTTCTCGTATGATTGGTTTGAACAAAAAAACACATACAGAAAGAAGATCTCCTTCATGAATGATTTTACCAAAAATATGGCACAAGCTCTATTCAATCAAGACAAAATAAACGATTTATTGCGCAAAGAACTCCAGCAAGCAGTTAATGACCTATTAGAGGCTGAACTGACTGCGTTTTTAGGCTATGATCCTTATGCCGGAGCTGGCTGGAATACAGGCAATTCACGCAATGGTGCTTACTTTCGCAAGGTTGATACGCAATTTGGCGAGATTGAAATTCAGGTGCCTAGGGATCGCAACGGCATGTTTCATCAGCACACGCTCCCTGACTACAAGCAGCACTCCAATGTCTTGGAAAGCATGATTATCAAGCTATATTCCAAAGGCGTAACCACCAGAAAAATAGCCGACTTGATTGAAAAGATGTACGGCAGTCATTACAGCCCAGCTCAGGTATCTAACATCTCCAAGCAGATGATTCCAAAAGTCGAGGCCTATCATCAGCGCAAACTCAGTGACAAGTTCTTCTACGTTTATTTGGACGCTACCTACATTCCTTTGCGTCGCATAACCTTTGATCGTGAAGCAGTTTATATTGCCATTGGCATCAAGCCTAATGGCCACAAGGAAGTCATCGATTACCGCATTGCTCCCAGCGAAAACGTCGAGAATTGGACGGAAATGCTTCAAGACATGAAGTCTCGCGGTCTAGAACAGGTTGAGCTCTTTCTTTCAGATGGCGTTGTGGGCATGAAGACAGTGCTGGAGCAGACTTATCCGAAAGCTCATTTTCAACGCTGTCTAGTTCATGTCATGCGCAATATTTGCGCTAAAGTACGCGTAGATGATCGCGAAACGATCATGAATGAATTCAAGCAAATTCATCAACAGCCAAATAAAGAAGCTGCGATCAAAGTCTTGCACGCCTTCTATGACAAGTGGAACAGAGCGTACAACCATATCATCAGAAATCTCAAAGATATTGAACCTGATCTGCTGGTCTTTTACAGCTATCTTAAGCAGATCAGGGCTTCAATTTACTCTACCAATATGATCGAATCCTTTAACAACGTTATCAAGCGTAAAGCTAAGCCTAAAGCAGAGTTTCCAACTGAACAGTCGCTTGATACTTTTATTGGCATTCAGGCAATGAGCTACAACGAACGCTATTTCAATCGAATCCACAAAGGCTTTGGTCAGGTTCAGGATACCTTAGAATCCTACTTTGATTAAATAAAAGATTAAAAAATCAATCTACGAGAAAAATCTATTTACACAAAAAATTTGACAGTTTCAAGCAGTATGGTGTAAAAATTGATCAATGATTGTACTGAATATATTACAAGATGTGAATATTATGCTATATCCATTCGCAGAATTTCCTGATGAATTATCAACTACATACTCTCAAATTATGACAGATGATAATGTAAAGGGTGATAAAAATTACTAGTTCATTTTGAGTAGCCGACAGATTATGGATTTAAAAGTTTAATTTGGCAGTGTACTAAAGATGAGAAGGTTAGAGGTTAATTAGTTTCGATTTAAGAGCTTAAAAAATTGAATGTTGATAAAATAAAAGTCATTGATTACTTAATATCATAAGTTTTCAATGACTTTTGTATATTTTAGAGATAGATGCTATGTCTTATTTTGTCTTAAAATTATTTACTTTGATGAATTCATTGACACCAACACAATAATATAATTTTTTAGAAATTTTTACTGGTGAACCATAAGTCTTTATATTTGTTCCTCTCTTTAAAATAATGTTTCTCTTAATCCGCTTTCCTTTATTATTGTAGATGAATGCATTATGTGTTAGTTTTCTCGTCTTACCATTGATATTTTCAGCTGGAATATACTGTTTGGAATTATTGGAGAGCTGATAAAATCTTCTATTCTTAATTAAAATACTTGGCGTAATCACTGAAAGGCTATTGAAAGATTTAAGTTCTGGTAATGACAAAATAAAACCATTTTGATCATAAATAAATGAGTTATGCATCAATTTGACGGAATTTACACTGGAGTCTGAATTTTGGACTTCTTTAACTGGTTCTGGGTTAGGATTATTGATTGAAGTAGAAGGTTCAGTGTTGTTTGAAGGAATCACTTTGT
This sequence comes from Lactobacillus gallinarum, assembly GCF_002160635.1. Taxonomy (NCBI): domain Bacteria; kingdom Bacillati; phylum Bacillota; class Bacilli; order Lactobacillales; family Lactobacillaceae; genus Lactobacillus; species Lactobacillus gallinarum. The sequence goes on along the minus strand of NZ_NFKZ01000056.1, from coordinate 1,837 downwards.
ATTCTTTTTCGCCCCAAATTACATTATTGTTATCACCCAAAGCGGCAAAGACAAGGACTGGAATATGTTTTTCTGATTCATCTTGCTGAAGTTTAAATTCACCTATATATTTAGTGCCATCTTTGTCAGTTATAGTTAAGATAATTCTATTATTCTTTTGAGTTGATTCCCAAGTACCAGTTATTCCACCAGATACTTGATGATCGGTAGTTAATTTAACTAGTGCACGGGCAATTGGTATGCCGGAAGTCTTGTTGCCATTATTTACAAATTCATACTGTCCTGGAATTTGCTTCAAAACATCGTTGATATTCTGGGAAGAAATCTTGTCTTCATGTTCTGTGTATTCGAATGGTAATGGAATCGGCCAACCATTTTGGGTCATGATCATTTCCTTAACTCGTAATTCATGGTATTCAGTGCCATGATTAAAGCGGGTATGATTAATTAGAAACCAAGTACCATTTTTGTCAATGAATGCTGAATTATGACCAGGTGACATATATGCATATGGCAGACAGCTAAAATCATAATTGCCTTCAAGTTTTATTCCATATTTTTGATTTTCTTGTTTAGTAACATCATTTGTTTTCCATTGTGTATAAACCGGATGTTGTCCCATAGCGTCTACATATTTACCATTGATTTCTTTAGATCTAAATAGGCGCATATTATAACCGCCTTCTCGGGTTAATCCACCATAGGTAACAAATAAATAGTAGTATCCAGTATTTTTGTCATATTTTATATAAGGTGCTTCTCCAGATTCATGGAATCCGCCTATTAAATGAGTACCAAAGTAACGATCTACTTCTTGACCATACTCATTAGTACTATCTTTTCCAGGATAAATTACTTTTCCTGTTTTTTTATCTAAAGGCAATAAGTAAATACCGCCTGACCATGAACCATATGACATCCACAGATTATTATTTTTATCTGTAACAATATTCACATCAATAGCATTTGGAGCATAATCATTGTTATAAGTTCCGTCAGCTCTAACCCACTTATTGCTAAAGCCATTAATTATTTTCTTATCAATTAACTCCTTAATATTTGTGTTAGTATAAATATCATTCTTACTGCTGCTATCACCGTTATGTTCTTTATTTTTTGTAAAACCAGAGTAAATTAGAGTGTCTTGAAATTGATATGGACCGTGAACGGTTTTAGAGGCTGCAAATCCAATCGCAGAATGGATCCAACTGGATGAGGTAGCAAAATAATACATGTATGCTCCCTTGGATCCATCTTTCCATACATAGTCAGGATTATATATTTCATCTGGTGCCCAAATCGCGTATCCATTTTTAGCATCACCATCATGACTACCAGCCCACTTGAATATTTTACTTAAGTCCTGGTCATAGTTGGCAAAAATAAAGGATGGTTGTTCATATTCTTTCTTAAATAGCGGTTTCCAATTGTAGAGATCATCTGATTCTGCTTCGGCTTGATGAGAACCAAAAACATAATATTTTCCTGTTTTTGGTTCTTGAAAAATCGAAGGATCATGAACTGAAACTCTTTCAGGCTGTTTAACTTGTACAGTTTTATTATTAGAAGTTTTTATATTTTGTAGGATTTTAACTTGTTTTGAGGTTGTGGAATTATTAGTCAGTGAATTGTTCTTTGAAATATAATCTTCTTGTTTAGTATCTTTATTTTTATTTACTGGGATATTTGTTTTAAAAGTATTATCTGAAGTTAATTGATTTTTCTACTCTAAGTCAAGTGTTATCAACGATTTTAAGCAATTTTATTTTGAAATACAGGCCTAATCGGGAAATGGCTCCCGGAGAATCGAGTTAAATATCTGATTTAGGGCATGATA
>NZ_NFKZ01000055.1:0-6045 GCF_002160635.1 Lactobacillus gallinarum | reverse complement strand
CATAGCGTCACCGCTATCAGCTTGTGGTTCACTACACTTGGCGACAACTACCCGTGGTCTAGACTTTCACTAGACTAGATGAAATGTCATGCCCGACACACAAGAAAAAGCATCAAGCTGGTACATAGCAGCTTGATGCTTAATCCAATTATTAAATTATAGTTGACTTCTATCAACACGATTTGACAGAGAGCCAATAAAGTGTCCGAAAAATGCGGGTCACTACAAACACCCTTTTAATGGTTGCTTGATTCTATTCATTTACTCTCTATCAACAGGGTTTGACAAAGAGCCGTTTTTCTTAGCTCTACCAAAGAAGCCAACAATCAATGCTACAGCACTACAAGCAATACCAATTAAAACAGATTGGTTTTGCTTTTGACCAGTTTGTGGGAGTGCAGCTGCTTTTGGAGCGGACTTCTTAACAGAAACTTTTTCTACTGAGCCTCTTTCAACCTTAGACTTTGGAGTAGCAACAGTAACTGCCTTAGCAGTATTTACCTTGTTGTGTTCCACTTTGCTCTTGGGTGCTTGAGTTACAGGCTTCTTCTTGTTAACAGCGGTTTTCTTAGCAACATTCTTAGTTACAACATGTTTCTTAGCTTGTGCCTTAAAGAAGCTTTTTACATCGTTTTTTGGCTTAGATGGAGTAACTGTTTCTGAATCAGGGAATGGGGTATTTGATTTAGGTTCACTGAAGTTAGGAGTGGTGATGTTAGGAGTTTGTGGCTGATCTGGAGTTTTATCTTTTGACTTCTCTGGAGTTGGATTAGTATGCTGTTCGTGTTTTACATGTTGTTCATGCTTTACGTGTTGTTCATGTTTTACATGCTCTTCATGTTTCTCATGTTCTTCATGCTTTACATGCTCTTCATGCTTTACATGCTCTTCATGTTTCTCATGTTGTTCATGCTTTACATGCTCTTCATGTTTTACATGTTGTTCATGTTTTACATGCTCTTCATGCTTCACATGCTCTTCATGTTTCTCATGTTCTTCATGCTTTTCGTGTTGTTCATGTTTTACATGTTGTTCATGTTTTACATGCTCTTCATGCTTTACATGCTCTTCATGCTTTTCGTGTTGTTCATGTTTTACATGCTCTTCATGCTCTTCATGTTTCTCATGTTCTTCATGCTTTACATGCTCTTCATGCTTTTCGTGTTCTTCATGTTTTATATGTTCTTCATGCTTTACATGCTCTTCATGCTTTTCGTGTTCTTCATGTTTTACATGCTCTTCATGCTCTTCATGTTTTTCGTGTTTTTCATTATTACTTTGATTACCATTATGATCAATTGGAATTTCTACATAGAAATGTTCTGGATTGTAATCCCAACGGTGTGTTTCGCCACTAACAGTAACACTTTCTGCAATAATATTACCATCAATATTCGCAGAGTTTGTTACTGTAGCGGTTGGAGCCAAAACAGTACCCATATATTCGGGATTAAAGTGAATTTCACCCATAACTGCACCAAAGTTCCAAAGAACTGGATTATTATTTGTATGATTTTCATTATTATTTAATGCGTTATTTGCACCATACTTTAGATGAACGCGCGCATTTATATTTATTTTTAAATCTTTATTACTTTTAATTTCATTTGGAGTAATTACATTAATAATAATGTTCTTCTTACTATTTTCATTTAATCCTTGAATAGTAAATTCATTGTTAGCATTTTCCAGATCCTCAATAGGCATTTGAATAATAATATTGTTACCACTATTATCTACCTCTGCTTTTGAAAGATCATAGGTCATATTCTTTTTACCTTCATTTGGTTGCGCAGCATTTGTGGCAATTACTGATGAGGTTGCCTCATCCTTCATCCATTTTTCCGATTTTTTACCTAAATTTGCAAGTTCACTCTTAATATCGATATAATTTGCGTCTTGTTGAAAATCGGTAGCATTCTTACCACCAACCTCTTCATGATCCTTAGGTCGAACGGCATCTAAAGTATAATCATGACCACCAATTGTAACGTGATATTGGCCACCATTATAATTCTCATCATGTTTAACTAAATTTTCGCCTACAACTATTTTGCTACCGTTATTATTTCTAAAAGCATTTGATCCTAATTGGTTAATTTTCTTAATATAATATATATCAATATTAGTATGATCAACTTCTCGTTTATTTTCACGAGCACCAAAGTCATGACCTGAAAATTCGTTGGCAGCAATATTACCGTTTAAATCGCCGTTTTGGGTTACTTTATCAGCAAAAATATGAAACATTGAAGCAACACCTAATGGATTACTTTTATCAAGATGCTTAGCTACTTCACCCAATGTTGTTTTTTGCTCAGTTCCCTTATCATCTTTAAAGTGAGCTTCTGTTTTATCTTTATAAATACCAGCATTTAATCTAACATCATCTTTTTCTTCACCTGTAGAGGCATCCCCACCATTGACACTTGCACTTTGCGGTTCAATGCTGGGTTTATTATTTTCCTGTTGTTCTTCTGCACCCTCAGAGTTATTAGCTGGTTGAGCACTATTTGAACCATTATTGTTATTATTTGAAGAACCCGTAGTTTTAATTGGTGCAGCATCTAAAGCAGCTCCACTTTGCCCTTGTTCAGCTGCTTGAACTGGGCTAACAAATACATTCATTCCTAATAATAAAGTTGTCGTACCTGCCATTAAAGTCTTTAAATTATTTCTAGTCATGTCTTTTCTAAAATCCTCCTCGCTTCATCTACAGCATTATCAACGTTTTTCTCTTCAGTAACATCTGCTACTATCTTTAATACTTCTGTTGATTTACTTAACTCGTCAGCAACTTAAGATAATGCTTCTTTATCTTGATCAACCAAAGTTAATTTCATTCCAAGACTAGCTGCTTTTGTTGCAATAGCTTTTCCAAAGCCATGGGCTGCACCTGTAATAAACGCTACTTTTCCGTTAAAATCTTTCATTATGGTTGCCTCTTATTGATTATTCAAAATCTACTAATTCAGATAATGGATATCTGCTAGTAGTGATTTCATCCTCGGCATTAAGATCATGCTTGCCAATTGCAATAGCCATTACAGGGATATATTGTTTTGGATCAAGTCCCATAGTTAATGCTGCTTTTGTTGCATCATAGCCAGCCATCGCATTTGTGTCATAACCGTGTTCACGTGCAATTAACATAAATTGCATTGCTGCTAATGATGTATCAACCATTGAGTCAGCTACAAGCATTTGCTGATCTGCTTTTTCATAAAGTGGCATAAAGGTATTCAAAGCTGATTCCATTGCTTCTTTGGTTACTTTCTTAGCTTCATACATGTTGTGCCATAATTGACTGTATTTCTTATAAGCTAAAGTATTACCGAAGAATAGAACGACGGCTGAGCTTTTATCTACTTGTGGGAAGTTGAACTTCATAAAGTACTGATGTAATTTTTCTCTTCCTTCATCAGTATCAACTACGACAAACTTCCAAGCCTGCAAGTTACATGCAGATGGAGCTGTAATTGTTTCTTCCAGCATTTCTTTCATTTCATCACGACTGATCTTTACGCTTGGATCAAATCTGCGTACTGAATGTCTACCAGTTAGAATTTCGTGAAAGTCATTATTTACAATTGCCATAATTAGATCTCTTTTCTATTCACTAATTTGTTACCGCTTTTGCTTATAGTATAATAAATTTAAATCATAAGTATGATCTATTATTGTAACCCAGAGTTAAGTATTTGCTTAACTCTACATAATGCAACTTAACTAAAGGACAAAAACTAATGAATATTCATGAGTACAAGATTTTCTTAGATGTATGCAATACTAAAAATTTTTCCGAAACTGCCAGAAACAACTTTATTACTAAATCAGCAATAATTCAGCATATTAACAAGTTAGAACAAAAACTTGGAATCAAATTATTTGAAAGAACTTCACGTGGAGTAAATCTAACCGATGCTGGTAAAGCATTACAGCCACTAGCTAAAGGGATAATTGAAAAAGAATCAGAAATAATAAAAACAATGCATGATTACTCACATACACTAACCATTGGGACAATCTATCTTGAAAAAACTATTTTAATTAACACCGTGCTTCAAAAAAATAATTCAAAATTAAAGGATTTTAATATCAATTTTCAAGAAGTAAAAAATATAAAAAACGTTGATAACCAGATCGATATCATTGAATACTATGAAATCACCAAGTATTTGGATCATTCCTTTAATTTTCTAAAATTACAAGAAGAACCTATTTACATTGCAATGCCACCTTCTCACCCACTGTCATGCAAATCCAGCATTACACTTAAAGATCTAAGCAATTACACTGTAGCCATTGAAAAAACTGGCATATCAGCTATGGGAGATAAAATCGGCAATATTCTTAAACGCAATCCAAAAATCAATATAAAAAGTTTCGGCGTGTATAATTCATCATTCTTTGCAACAGCTCTATACCATAATTACTTAATGTGCATTCCCAAAGGAATGGCACCAGCGGCCAAACCATACATTGTTAAACCATTAAATATTAAACAAAAGGCATACTATGGAATTTACTATCGAAAAAATCCAAGCAACACAATAAAGCAGTTTTTATCAGCACTATAACTTTCAAGAGCCGCAAAAAGGACCTCATCGAGTTAACCGACGAGGTCTTGGTGCTTAATGCACTCGTAATAAATATGGTTCTATGATAAATCCTGTTGATAGATTTCTATGATATTCTATCAACAGGATTTTTTTGCACAAAAAAAGAAGCCATAGGCCTCTTACATTAATATCCTTTGATACTACTCTTTAGAAATTAAGGTGATTGCTTATGACTTCTCTCAATAATTATATTAAATTTACTCTTAATATTGAAGCAGATAATTTAGAATTCCTTGATACTTCATTAGGGAAATATCGTGGACGTGAGGCCAAATTCTATCATGCTGTTCTTCATCTTGATCATTGTCTTGTTTGTGGCTCTGATCATATTTGGCACAATGGCCATTCTTATTCTAATCTCCGTTATCTTGCTTTAGATGCTAGTCTACCTGTCTTTATCAGAATAGCCAAAGAAAGAATTATTTGCCAAGATTGTCATCATAATTCTATGGCTGAAACTAATTTAGTAAATAAGTATTGTCATATCTCAAATCCAGTGAAAAGAAAGATTATTTCCGCTTTAACTGAAGACATGTCAATGAAAACTATTGCCATCCAAAACTCAGTTTCAACTTGTACTGTTCAACGAATGCTTGAAAAATATCAGACTACTTCTACCCAAGATTATGACTGGCTACCTGAACACTTAGCTTTTGATGAATTCAAAGGTGTGGGTCGTCAGCTTAACTTTATTGCCCTTGATGGTCAGTCTCACCATGTGCTCAAGATTTAAAAAGGATATTCTTAAGTATTTTAAGCACTTTCCAATTACTATTCGTAGGAAGGTTAAAACCGTTACGATGGATCTTAATTACTCCTATGACATAATGGCCAGAGAACTATTTCCTAATGCTCAGATCATTTTTGATCGTTTTCACATCATTCAAATGCTTAACCGTTCATTTAACTCATGTCGTATTCATGTTATGAAGAAGTACCATAAAGGATCACGTGAATATAACTTGCTTAAATATTATTGGAAACTATATTTAAAGCCCTTTGATGATCTTGAAAAGACAAAACCACATTATAAATGGCACCTCAAAGATACACTAACTCAGGAACAAATTGTGACTGATGGACTAGCGCTAAGTGAAGAATCAGAGAATACCTACAATCTTTTACAAGATATTAGTAAAGCCCTAATAAATAAAAATGTTTCTGATCTAAGAAAACTTTTCAACTGTAAAGATACTATAGGTTATCAAATGAACATTACGTTAAAAACCTTTAAACGTTGTCTTCATGATTTGCTTAACGCTGCTAGATTTACTGAATCAAATTAGAAGAAAAAGATGCGATTCTAAATAGAGTAGAGGGAGTTTAATTCTCGCCCCTCTCATTGCACCGGACGTACGGTTCCGTATCCGGCGCTACATTTGTAATTCTTTACGAGATATATAATATTCTAGCGGATCGACCA
>NZ_NFKZ01000054.1:0-6589 GCF_002160635.1 Lactobacillus gallinarum | reverse complement strand
TACAGGGAAGTCGAACGTATGTCTCTATTTTTAGAATAAAAAAAGCTGACTGCTAGGTCAGCTTGGCCCTATCCATCCCCGCATTAAAATACGGGGATTTTCGGGCGTTTTTCATTAAATGATAATACACAAAACTTAATAGTAATTTTGATAGATCCATATCATTTAGTCTGTCCTGTTGCTAATAGACAAAAAAATTTTAACAAAGATGAAAATCGACACTATACTTTCGAAAAATATAAAGAATGTAGACACTCGCTAAGCGACCTATTCAAAGAGAAATTTGATAATTCCGATTCAGTTCGCTACATTCACTTAAACGCCTTTGCCTCAAAATAAGCTCATGATTACTCAAAATCATGGGCTTTTTCTTTTGCATCCCTTACACTTAACATCCTCTATCTTCAGACCCGGATTACACGCGGCGGAATAAACCCACCCAATCCACCCCTAGCATATAAGACGAAAAATCACTCCACTAAAATCAAATTTAAGGATCACGTACACAATATACGTGGTTCAGGCATGACGCCTGTACGCATGCTGATTCTTCAGCAATGACTACTACCTCATGAGAGTTATAGACTCATGGATCTTGCTTTGAAGAATTTTGTACATTATAGGCTCCTTTCCATGCTGAACCTATGGCCTATTACATTTTTTATATTTCAAGGAGGAAAAGACCACATGAAGAAAAATTTAAGAATTGTTAGCGCTGCTGCTGCTTTATTAGCTGTTGCTCCTGTTGCTGCTTCTGCTGTAAGCACCGTTAACGCTGCTAGTGTTACTTCCGCTACTCAATTAGGTAAGGTACCTACTTTAGCTAATGGTGATGCTGTAAATGTTAAGCCAAATGTTTCATTAAACACAGTACATGGTTCAATTAAGGCAGCTATTTCTGTATCATTTGACGCTACTTTTAACGGTACTACTGCTACCTCAAACTTTAAGCCTGGATACTCAAACATCCAACTTTTCCACGGTAGCAAGGAAATTACTAATTTACAAGATGTTCATTACCTTACTGCAGGTTCAACTTACCGTGTTGTAATGAGCCATGTTGGTTTAAACTTTGGTTCACAAAACGCAAACAAGGAAATCACTTTAACTATGCCTGAAGGCGATTTCTTCCAACTTGCATCAAACAATACTGTTACAAACTCAAGAACTATTAAGCTTGACCAAAACGGTATTGTAACCTTGAACCAAGTTGCTATCAACGTAACTGCTAAGGACTTTGCTAACCCAGCTGTTGTTGCTTGGTACGACAGAGAAACTAACGTTAACGTAACTAGCGGTAACATTACTTTAGATGCTGGCTCAGATGCTGGTAAGATGAACGTTGCTCAATTTTTAGCTGCTGCAGAAAACAAGTATGTTGCACGCAACAATGCAGGTGACAAGTACAACAGTCAATCAAGTACTATTTCATGCAGCAACAACATCAAAGAAGCTTTAAAGGCTATGAACATTGATGTTGATGCTAATGGTTGGTTTGTTGCTCCTAAGTCATTTACTTTTGAAATGACTGTTTCAGCAAACAACAATGATGCTTCAGCTAAGTTACCAATTACTGTTACTGTTCCAAACGGTAAGGACGTAACTCCAGCTACTGTTCCAAGTCAAAGCAAGACTATTATGCACAACGCATACTCCTACGACAAGGACGCTAAGCGTGTTGGTACTGACAAGGTTACCCGTTACAACACTGTAACTGTTGCTATGAACACCACTAAGCTTGCTAACGGTATTTCATACTACGAAGTTATCGAAAACGGCAAGGCAACTGGCAAGTACATCAACGCTGACAACATCGACGGTACTAAGCGTACTTTGAAGCACAACGCATACGTTTACAAGACTTCAAAGAAGCGTGCTAACAAGGTTGTTCTTAAGAAGGGTACTGAAGTAACTACTTACGGTGGTGCTTACACCTTCAAGAACGGCAAGAAGTACTACAAGATCGGTGCTGACACCAAGAAGACTTACGTTAAGGTTGCTAACTTTGAATAAAAATTAGCCAACATTGACTAAGCGAGAAAACGAGGCATTGCCTCGTTTTTTCTTTTGCACTAAAAAGCTCATGATCTCAATAATCATGGGCTTTTTATACGTTTTCTATAATTCATAACTAATAAATAACATAAACCTTATATTTATGCATATTAATATAAACATGTGAGACCGTAAAATAGTTTGTGTAAGGATGAATTATTCCTTAATTTAATTTCCTAAAACATTAGAAAAAGGAGTTCCTTACGGTTTTAGAAAAGCATGGGAAAATCGCAAGTTAGTTGGTGGAGCACTAAAGGCAGCACATGTCCGTCCCGATTACCACTTGTATGATGATCTATTTCAAGAGGGTCTGATTGTTTACACCGAAATGCTCGAAGAATTAGCTACCGACAAGGCTCGCACGGAAATTGATAAGTTAAGTTTCAAGAAGGTTCTCTGGCAGCCATTGAATAGACTGAAGCGCGAACAGCGTGTATGTGAACGTAACACAGATATGAATGAAGCTTACGATCTTGGCGAAGAAGCCGATTGGAACAACTTAGTTGTCTTGAAGCAGGAAGTTAACAAGTTGAGTAAGATGGAGCAAGTTATTTTCTATGATCATTTATTTCTAACAAGAAGATCACAGAATTAGCCGCAGAATACGGCATCTCACGCAGAACCCTCACCCGTCTCAAACATGATTTGCTGATGAAGTTGCGGAATATGTTGGCGAAATAATTTATTTTGCCAGGAAAAAATGCCCCTTTTTTGCGTACTAAATAGTGGGAACTATTTTACTGATGTACAAGCTATTATGAGGTAAAATATGGGAAAAAGAATAACTCGATATCCTGGCATTACGCAAGATCTGGTATTTGGCCATGTGATGAGCAAGAAGAAAAATTGCTTGGAATTGCTCCGCCGCGCTTATCCTGAGTTGAATTTGCAGAAAATTAATGTAATCACTCAATATGACGGCAACATTGGTCTTGAGAGCAAAAACTTTCGCTTAGATGTCTGGGCACAAGATGACAAAGGTCGTATCTATGACATCGAAATGCAGACGACTAATAAGCAGAACGCATGCAGTATTACGCTGCGGGGTTGAACAACTTCACTTTGAAATCGGGCCAACCTTACACTAAGCTTAAATCTACTTACGTTGTGTTTTTCTGTACGTATGATCCATTCGATCAGGGTGAAAGCATGTATGAATTCAATTTCTTTGATCGCAAAACCAAGACTATAGAATTTAACGTAGGCATGCATATCAAAGTTTTCAACTCTAAGGGCAAGAACCGCGATCTTAACCAAAAGATGTTGGATTTCTTGGATTATATGAATGGCGTAATTAACCATGCTCAAGGCTATATTGCCGACTTGCAAAAGGATATCGATCATTATGTTAATAGTGGAAAGTGGGTCGATGACATGGATAAGTTGGCTTATGAAATGAATCAGGTTGCGATGAAGGCAGCAGAAAAGGCTACTAAAAAGAAAGCTATAGAATATACAATACGAGCTATTCAAGCTTTTAAACAAATCGGGCTGTCTTCTGAGGAAGTTTCTGAAAAAATGGTACAAATTTATGGCAACGATTTATCTGGTGATGAAATTAAGAAGTTAGTAGAAGAAAATTATTAGGTGAAAATTGTAATTAAGTAAAATAGTTCCTAGAAGCTGGCATGCATGAAGCGTGCTGGCTATTTTTATGCAAAAGAAAAAACGAGGCAAATGCCTCGTTTTCCCTTTATTTAGTTAGCGTGTACTAGCTATCTTGTTGACCAAGAATATTAGTCAAAGTTTGCAACCTTAACGTAAGTCTTCTTAGTGTCGTTACCGATCTTGTAGTACTTCTTGCCGTTCTTGAATGTGTATGAACCACCGTAAGTAGTTACAGTTTCACCCTTCTTAAGAACAACCTTGTTAGCACGCTTCTTTGAAGTCTTGTAAACGTATGCGTTGTGCTTCAAAGTACGCTTAGTACCATCGATGTTGTCAGCGTTGATGAACTTGCCAGTTGCCTTACCGTTTTCGATTACTTCGTAGTATTCGATACCGTTTGAGAACTTAGTCTTGTTCATTGAAACAGTAACAGTGTTGTAACGGGTAGCCTTGTCAGTACCTACACGCTTAGCGTTCTTGTCGTAGAAGTATGCGTTGTGCATAATAGTCTTGCTTTGACTTGGTACAGTAGTGTCCTTGCCGTTAGCAACATTAACAGTTACAGGTAAAGTAGCGTCAACACCATTAATTGATGAAGTTGCCTTTACATTAACTGAGAATGAAGTTGGAGCAGTAAACCAACCATTGTCAACTGGGATATTAGCAGCCTTTAAAGCAGCGTTAACATCAGCAACTACGGCCTTTTGGTCTGGCATTTGAGGTTCAAGCTTACCATTTGAAACTTGGAAAGCAGCAAAGTTCTTTAAGATTTCACTTGCAACAGTTGAAACGTTCAAACGACTGTTAACACCAGCAGTTACATTAACTGAACCTTCATGTACTTGTGAACCGTTTGAAACGTTGTAGAAGTTAATACCGTTAGCATTTGAAAGGTCAAGTGCGTTAACGTTTGAAACTTGAACTGAGATTGGGGTAGTTAAAGTACCATTTTGACCAAGTTCAACCTTTACAGTATCAGCAAACTTACCGTCAGCACCTGCAAATTTAACATTGCTGTTCTTTGAGCCAAGAGTGATAGTCTTGTTTGCGTTAGCAGTACCAAAGTTGAATGATACGCCACTTACAGTAACAGTATATGAACCATTAGTAAGTTTTGCAAAGTCAGTAACTGGAGTACCCTTTGAATCAGTAACAGAAACTTTACCATTCTTAGTATCTAAAGTACCAGTGTATGATTGGTCATTGTAACTAGCAGTAATGTTACCAGTAATGCTACCGTTAATAGTTTGTCCATTTACAGTAGAAGCTGCAGTAGCAGTAAGGTTAGGGGTTACATCAACATCGTATTTTGCATTAGCTGGAGTGTTGATTGCGGTACCACCAGCATTAATTACAGTGTTTGCTGTGTTAGTAGCAGTGGTTACAGCTGATGAGTTTGCAGCGTTAACAGAAACAGCAGAAGCAGCAACTGGAGCAACAGCTAATAAAGCAGCAGCAGCAGCGCTAACAATTCTTAAATTTTTCTTCATGTGGTCTTTTCCTCCTTGAAATATAAAAAATGTAATAGGCCATAGGTTCAGCATGTGATAGGAGCCTATAATGTACAAAACCCTTCGAAGCAGGATCCACGAGTTTATAACTCTCGCGAGGTAGTAGTCTTGCTGAAGAATCAGCATGCGTACAGGCGTCATGCCTGAAGCACGTCCTATTACTTACCACGATTCATATTGTACTAACCTGAGCAAAAAATAGCAAGTTAAATTAATTGAAAATCCCTTTTTGTAATATTTGCCCACTTTCTTACCCCGCCGCGCATTTTCGCCTCCCTCAACTTTTCAATTAATTCAATCGTAGTCATAACAAGAAAAGGCGGACTTCCGTCCGCCTTTAATTTTTTATTTATTTTTTAAAATTTTACAAACATATAACAAAATCATCTGAAAAAAGTAATATTTCTATACGATTTCTTTAAAACATTTTTGTGTGTAGTTATCTTATTTTCTAAGTAATTGTCTAATTATTTTAATGATTTCTAACAGCAAAGACAGATTAGTTTTGCTTATCAGCAGATGCTGATTCAGAATTTGCGCCATCATTAAAGATGTCACTAACAGTACGTTCAACATATGAAGCAGATTGTGGAGTTTCGTAATATGCAACACCGTCTTTCTCAAAGACGTTAGCTGATGCAATAGTGTTCATCGCTTGACGAACTTGTTCTTCAGTAAGGTTATCTACAGCGTCAGCTAAAGTAATGCTGTTCTTCTTATTTTCACCATTTAAAAAAGTTAATTTCAAAGTTTTAGTAGTTGTAGCCATTTATTTTCTCCTTATTTCCTTATTATTAGTAGTCCAATTTTTGTCTTATTCAGCTGCAGCGCCCTTCTTCACGTTCTTGATCATGCGACTCTTAAGTCCATTAGTGTATCTCTTATTGCCAAATGTATATTGGATTGATTGTTCTGCTAATTCAAAGTTCATAATTTTCTCCTACCTTATTTAATAATTTGATTTGAATTGTTGTAATCAACCTGCCGGCCAGATATCTTACACTATTACTAACAATCTGAGATCCAAAAATGAGCCAAAGTTTTTAACGAAAAGCGCCCGAAAATCCCCGTATTTTAATGCGGGGATGGATAGGACCAAGCTGACCTAGCAGTCAGCTTTTTTATTAAAAAATAGAGACATATGTTCGCTTATCCTGTAAAATATAAATATCTAATCTATGAGGAGGCGAAATCATGAAGAGAATGAGCAGTTTAGCCTATCATTTTGGTATCAAACTACGCTTTTATCCTAGTTCTAAGCAAAAGAAAATCATCAAGCTAAACTATGATGCGCAACGCTTTGTCTACAACTCTTATGTAGGACGCAATCGAAGCAATTATCATGCTAAGCACTACTTAGCTGTTAGACAATATCAAACAATATCTTTTGCCTTTTCTGCTCTTAATAGCTATGA
>NZ_NFKZ01000053.1:0-6865 GCF_002160635.1 Lactobacillus gallinarum | reverse complement strand
TTGGTCGATCCGCTAGAATATTATATATCTCGTAAAGAATTACAAATGTAGCGCCGGATACGGAACCGTACGTCCGGTGCAATGAGAGGGGCGAGAATTAAACTCCCTCTACTCTATTGATAATGGCACCTTTTTCTTCTAACTGAATTCTAGTTATCAAATGAGTAAAATTAGCGTAGCCATAAGCAGTACGCTCAATTTGTTTAATCTTGCGGTTTGTACCTTCAAGACAGCCGTTAGATTCATCAAACTTAGCAGCGTTGAGAATATCATGAAGATTTCGTTTGAAAGTATTCAACGTAGTATGCATCATGTTGCCAACGTGATCTTTGCTTTTGATTAAATCTTTGAGCTTATCGGTATCTCTATCTCTTAAAGCTTTACTGATATCTTGCATAAGATTGTAGGTGTTCTCAAGCTCGGGACTTAGTCTGAGTCCATCAGCTACAACTTGTTCCTGAGTCAGAGTATCCTTTAGCCTTGGTTGATGGTACGGCTTTACTTTTTCAAGATCCTCAAATGGTTTGAGATACAGTTTCCAATAATATTTAAGCAGGTTATATTCTTTGGCGCCTTTCTTGTGCTTCTTCATTTCTTGAATACGGCAAGAATTAAAAGAACGATTGAGCATTTGAACGATATGGAAACGGTCAAGAATTACTTGAGCATTAGGAAAAAGCTCCTTAGCCATGATGTCATAGTAGTAATTAAGATCCATAGTTACAGTTTTGACCTTGTTTCTTACCGTAAGAGGAAAACGTTTGAAGTAGTTGATGATATCTTTCTTAAGTCTGGTAGGCAGCACTTTAACTATTTTATGAGTATGACCATCAATAGCGATAAAGTGCAGCTGTCTGCCAACGCCTCTGAATTCATCAAAGGCTAAGTATTCTGGCAGCCAATCGGTATCTTCAACGGTAGAGTAACCGTATCGCTCCAATACGCGCTGTACAGTGTTGGTTGAGGTCGAAGTTTGTCTGGCAATGCTTTTCATGGACCAATCTTCAGTTAGAGAACCAATAATTTTACGTTTAGTGGCGTTAGAGATACAGCAGTATTTTTCTACTAATTCCGTTTCAGCCATTGAATTCATATGACAATCGCGACAAATAACTCGCTGCTTGGCTACTCTGATAAAGACAGGCAAGCTAGCATCTAAAGCAGGATAGCGCACATTAGAATATAAATGACCATTGTGGACGATATTAGTTGAGCCACAATTAAGACATTGATCTAGATGAGCTACTGCATGGTAAAACTTTGCATCGCGATTACGATACTTTCCAATTGAAATATCCAAAGAATTCTAACAGTGGGTCTTTAATATTCAGAGAAAATTTAATACAATCATTGTATGAGGACATAAGCAAAACACCTTAATTTCTAAAGAGTGGTATCAAAGGATTTTATGTAGTGAGGCTTATGCCTCTTTTTTCTACCAAAAAATCCCATTGATAGAATATCATAGAAATCTATCAACAGGATTTATCATAGAGCCACTTTATTGATATTATGCGACTAAGGACTTATTCCGATATTCTATCGGAGTAAGTTCTTTTAGTTTATCCTTAGTTCTTTCCGTATTGTAATAGTCTATATATTTTCTGATAGCTTGCTCTAATTCGTCAAGTGAAGCATATTTCTTCTCCTGACCATAGAACATTTCACGTTTGAGAATGCCAAAGAAGCCCTCCATTAAGCCATCATCTGGAGAACAGCCTTTTCTCTAGACATGCTTTGTTCAATACCGCGAATAGCTAGTTCATGTTGATAAGCATTGTGTTGGTATTGCCAGCCTCGATCTGTATGAAAGATTAAACCATTTAGTGCCTGATTAGTTTTAAAAGCATCATCCAACATTGACATCACTTGTTTCAGATTAGGATGACGAGAAATATTATAAGCAACGATATCACGTCCGCAGCCATCAATAATAGGTGATAAATAGAGTTTCTTACCCCTTAGATTGAATTCGGTAATATCGGTATACCATTTCATATTCGGTCTTAAAGCAAAGAATTTGCGTTTAATTAAGTCTGGTTTGATTCTGCCTTTAATATCTCCTTGATAGCTGCTATATGGATGTCTACGCTTCATCACATAACCGTACAAATCCATTTTGCGCATTAAACGATTAACAGTTTTACGATTAATCTGATAGCCTTCACGATGCAAAATATGTGTAATACGACGATAACCTGGGGCAACATAACGATTCTTAATCTCATCATAGATCTCCCGAATGCGCATCATCACATCACTATGATGAACTTGATCCTTATCCTCACGAGTATAAACGTCATAGTAGTTACTGCGCGAGATGTGCGGCAGATCTTCATTAGCGTTAATAATTTCAATGATCTTCTTTACTGCGAGCCCCAGTTCATGCCTCAATTCGGTAACAGCTTGTGCTATTTCTGTTTTGGTTGGCTCTTTCTTTTTTGAACCAAGGCATCCAATTTTTTTATATATGCGTTTTCGACAGTAAGCTTTAAATTCTGGCGACGCAACTTGGCGTTTTCTTGCTTGAGCCGTTCTAATTCGTTTAACTCTTTCTTGCTCATGGATTCGTCGTCCTTTCTTCTTGATAACGACATTATATCCATTTTCTTTGTAAGAGCGAATCCAATTGCTTAACATACCATTACCAGGCAAACCTAGATCAAGTGCTATTGCATTAATCGATTCATTTCCTAAAAGCACTCTTTTTATGGCATGTTCTTTATACTCTTTTGAGTAATGCGTATAAGATTTATCAAGTACTGATAAGCCATGAATTTTAATTAAATTTATTAGATAATTTACCTTTTCTCTTCTGATACCATATTTCTTACTTAAGTACGTTCCACGTTTATTTTCTAAAGTCCATTCTTCAAAAATATGACTTTTATCCTTTTTAGTTAATTTAGACATAGTAAAACCCTCGAGATTCATGTCCGAATTTCGAGGGTCACTACAGTTTGGTTCTTTTTCTTTAATATCAAGATCAAATTTAATACAATTATTAAAAGAGGGCATAGAAACACACCTTTATTTATAAAATGTTTAGTAGGATAGATTTTTTATTATAGGGGACTATGTCCTCCTTTTTTATGCAAAAAAACTGTCGCCGATTGTAAAATTAAATTGAACACTTGATAGAAAATAAAAAGTCCATTTGGACCTGTTTGATAGAATGTTAATAACCACAAAAACATCTATGGAGGTCAAAATGGACTCACTACATTCTATCACGGACAAGCGTAAAAAAGGAACACATCTATCACTTGAAGAGCGGGTTATTATTCAAACTCGTTTGAAAGATCATTGTTCTTTGCGTTCCATCGCTCGAGAAATTGGCTGTTCCCCTAGTACAATTTACTATGAGATCAAACGAGGAGCCGTTAAGCTGTATCACGGTAAAGTTAAACGTTATAAAGCCCAACAAGGTCAGAGTGTTTATCAAAACAATCGTCGATACTGTGGACGCAAATCGGATTTTCTTAAGAAGCATAAGTTTATTGATTACGTCCAACAGCACTTTTTTGAAGATGGCTGGTCGCTCGACGCCTGCAGTAATCGCTGCACTGCTGTAGGTGAATTTGCCAGCAACGATATTGTCTGCACCAGGACGCTTTATAATTATGTCGATCAAGGCTTGTTAAACATCCATAACTATGATTTGCCAGAGAAACTCAAGCGCAATACCAAAATTCATCGCATTCGTAAAAATAAGAAGAAGCTAGGCTGCAGTATTGAACAACGACCACGGGAAGTTAATAAGCGTGATGTGTTTGGGCATTGGAAATGTGATCTTGTTTTAGGCCATAAGACCAAGGACGACGAAGTGCTGCTAACTTTGTCTGAACGCATGAGCCGTGAGTTCCTAATTATTAAAATCCCAGATAAAACAGCTGTCAGTGTAATGAATGTCTTTAAAAGTCTGCGCAAGCAATACAGCGAGCATTGGAACGATATCTTTAAAACTATTACGACTGATAATGGTTCTGAATTTGCGGATCTATCTCAGCTGGAAGATATTTCCAAATCACTAGTTTATTATGCTCATACATATACTTCTTGTGATAAAGGCACTGTAGAGAGGTATAATGGCCTTATTCGCAGATTCATTCCTAAAGGTGACTATATTCATAACTACTCTCTCCAACAAATCATTGACATTGAAACTTGGTGCAATTCATTGCCAAGAAAGATCTTGGCTTATCATACACCAGATGAAATCTTTGAAAGAGAATTAGATCGCATCTATCAAACAGCCTAAACAAAAGTGTTCAAGTTATTATTGCAATTTACGAAAAAATATTAATGAATATATTATATATTACTAATAAAATATATAAAGAAAGCACCAATAACTATACTTGAGATAGCTATTGGTGCTTAAATTTTTGTGATCATAAATTATTTAACTTTGAGGATATCTTCTTTAGCATGGATTAATCTAGTAATGAATGCACAGTATGGTGTAGGCACACTATGTTTTAATCCTTTGCGCCAAACGGCTCCATCAATGTAATCGATCTCTGTCGGGCGGTTATTTTGTACCAGATCTTGGTACATTGAAGGATAATGTGGCGTATCAAATAAACTTTCAACATGTTGAATGACTTCGCTACGATCTAAGTTTACTCCTTCATATTGAGCAACATCTGCAAATTCTTGCACAATATTTCTGGTTAGTTCATCAGCTTCTTTAGTATGACCGAACTCTTTGCAGTTTGCACCAAGCAGAGCACATAGTGCATTAACCACACCGTTTACGCAAGCTTTGCGCCAAATTGAATACATTACATTTTCACTGTAGCTGGCGTTAAGACCAGCATCACTCAAAATCTTGACGATTTCTTTAGTTTCATTTTTACCCTTAGGATCAAGACATTGGATTTCGACGTTACCATTGTCATTGGCGAAAGTAATGTGGCCAGGAGCCGTCATCATTGATGCCCACATCGTGACACCCATAATGATGTGATCGCGAGTGACAAATCTCTCTAGCACATCTTCGTGACCTAAGCCATTAAGCAAGCAGAGCACATAAGTATCTTTGCTAATGACTGGCTTCAGACTGTTTAACATATTTTCTAACTGCATTGACTTGGTAAAGACGATTAACAGATCAACGCTTTCATGTTGCTCATCGATTTCTTCAGGACGGTAAATTGGCATCTTTTCCGCAATTTCTTCGTCCTTAACTCTAGCGACCACGCCATTTTCACGGATAGCGGCAATGTTTCTGTCCCAAGTATCGATTAAAGTAACGTCATTTCCAGCCTTCTTTAAATGCCAGCTGAACTTTGAGCCCATAGCTCCAGCTCCAGCAATTACAATTTTCATAAATTTAGCCTCCTAAATAATTAGTAATCGCTTTCAGCATAAGCTGAAATAGATAAATTAGCAATTGACAAGAATGCTATAAATAAGTTATTATTAAAGTGTGTAAACGGTATCATATTTTTGGAGGCTTATTATGGCTATTATTAATAATGATTTTCATGATGTTTTAACTGGAAGACATTCTGTACGTAGATTTGATCCTTCAGTAAAAATTAGTCGTGAAGAAATGACTGAAATGCTTAAAGAAACCATCACGGCACCATCTGCATTCAACTTACAGGCTTGGAGATTTGTGGTTGTTGATACAGATAAAGGAAGAGAAAAACTGCATAAATATTTTATGAAGGTTAACT
Source organism: Lactobacillus gallinarum (assembly GCF_002160635.1). Classification (NCBI taxonomy): domain Bacteria; kingdom Bacillati; phylum Bacillota; class Bacilli; order Lactobacillales; family Lactobacillaceae; genus Lactobacillus; species Lactobacillus gallinarum. The sequence goes on along the minus strand of NZ_NFKZ01000053.1, from coordinate 1,178 downwards.
TCCCACAGATCGATAAAAGTTCGGCAATTGTTCTATTCTTTGGCAATACTTTGGCTTTTAAAAAGTATAGTAAATTATGGCATAGTATGTATGAAGCCAAAAAGGTAACTAAGGAAGCTATGGATGCGGCTTTAAATACTTTTATGCCTTTATATGAAAAAGCACCAAAGGAAATGTTAGTTGCTGATTCAATGGTTGATACTTCACTTGCTGCAATGCAGTTTATGTTGATAGCTCGTGAGCATGGCTATGATACTAATGCAATGGCCGGTTATGATTCAACTAAAGCTGCAGCCACAATGGGACTTGACCCTAAGCAGTATGTTCCGGTGATGGCAATTGCGGTTGGTAAGCATGATCCAAAGGCTGAGCCTGAGATTGCTACGACTAGATATCAAATTTCAGATTTAGTTGATTTTGAATAATTGCTTATATAGAAACTTTTTTATGATGAAAAGACTAATAGTAGGAGGGATCTATTATGAGGAAGAGATATTTGTTTTTGATGTCATTAGTTGCATTTTTTAGCATTTTCTTTGTAGGGATGCAAAGTCAAAATGTTTATGCAGCTAGTCAATATGGCATTGCTCGTAAATATACAACACCTAAGGCAACTCGGGGAACTTGGTACTATCGTGAAACTGACAAGTTCAGCAGTGATAAAAAGACCATTCATACTTTGAAAATTACTGCTCACACTGCTAACAAAGATAAGTTGTATGTACCTTCACAAAAATTCTTTAAGAAGAATGTATATAATGTTTCTTCAAAGAAGCGTAATGCTTTTATCAAGAAGGTTATGAAGAAGAATATTTATGCAGCTTATAACTTTAAGAAGGGCTTTAACGTTAACAATTGGGTTAACTTGGCTGGTGATGGTGTTTACTACATCCCTGTAACCAGAACTGTTAAAGGTAAAAAGGTGAAGGCTTTGAAGATTGCTACTGGTGCTGATCAACATGCCAGCGCTTATGCATTCAAGACCAAGGCTTTAGCTAAGGCTGCTAAGTAATAGAAATCTTATTTTAATGAATATTTTAAAAAGACATAGTCAGATTAAATCCAATGTCATTAAGTTAAGACATTGACAATTAATATTAGACTTTTAAAGCACTGATTTAACATTTAATTGGTTAAATTGGTGCTTTTTTCGTACAACAAATAAGGCATAGCACAGA
>NZ_NFKZ01000052.1:0-6986 GCF_002160635.1 Lactobacillus gallinarum | reverse complement strand
AACTGACTTATTGAAATCTTTTCATCTTTCCATTTACGATAAATTTCTATTTTCTGTTCTTTATTAAATTTAGACATAGTAAAGACCTAAAAGTGTCTCACTTTTAGGTCTCACTTCAAATTGATATTCTTTACCTTTTGTTTTAATTAATGCGTTAAATAATCTGTCCAATTATGTTTTCGATCTCGATTATCCGCCATTACGCCTTCTAAATCATGAGGCTTGTACGGTTCTTCCAGATATGCCACTTCATCAGAGGTTAAATCTAATTGCAATGCTTTTTCCATTGCATCTAGATGATGGGCCTTAGTTGCACCAACAATTGGTGCTGTCACTTTTGTCTTTAGCCAAGCTAGTGATATAGCAGCCATAGGGACATCATGTTTTTTAGCTAATTCTTCAACTCGATCAATAATTGGTCGATCGATTTCAACAGTCTTACCATATTTTTCCTTAGCAGAAAAAGTATCTTGTTTTCTTCGTGCAGTCTCTGTACCGAAGGGATGAGCTAATCGTCCACTAGCTAAGGGACTATATGGTGTTAATCCTAAATTGTTTTCATGAGCAAAAGTAAATAATTCTCGTTCATCTTCACGATAGATCAAGTTATAGTGATCTTGAATTGAAACAAATTGTGGATAATCATGTTCTTTCATATATGCATTCATCTGTGCAATTTGCCATGCATATGCATTTGAGATTCCGATGTAACGTGCTTTGCCTTGCTTCACTACTTCGTTTAGCCCTTCAGCAATTTCCTCCATTGGAGTCAGCCAATCCCAAATGTGGTAAATATAAAGATCTACGTAATCCATTTGTAAGTTTTCTAGACTTTGGTCTAGTGAATTGACTACATGTTCTTTACCTGAGATCCCCTTCTTCATTTCTTCAGGTAGTCTTGTTGCAAACTTGGTGGCAACAACAACTTGATCCCTGTCAGCTAGTTTATTTAAAGCTGTACCTAAAATTCTTTCGCTAGCACCCGCTTGATATGCCGGAGCCGTATCAAAGAAATTCACTTCTAAATCCAAAGCATGAGCAATCACTTGATCAGCTTGTTCTTGTCCCACGGTCCATGAACGATCATTTACGCTCTTACCGCTTCCCTTACCAAATCCCATACAGCCAAGTGCAAATTGAGAAACTTTTAAATCTGAATTACCTAATTGATTATATTTCATTTTAAGTCACTTTCCATTAACTAAAACTTAACTTACTTCTATCATAGGGAAAGTGACTATCTATGTGAAATATTAATTGATTATTTTACAGTATAACTTTTTTGCATGTATATTACTCTTAATTGATTTTTAAAAAATATTAGAAGTATTTTCGAAAATAAGACAAAAGAGGTCAAGATCTCAATGATCCTGGCCTCTTCTTTATTTATATTCAATTTTTTAATTAACGATAGTCCTTAAGAAAGTCCATCATCTTATCATAATCTGCATCATGCTTAGCATCATATGCATCTTCAACTTTAACAACCTTGTTGTTTTCAGTAATGATTCGATATTCACGCAAGTCATACTTTTCGTTAGCAACTACAGTAATTTCACCCTTACCTGGAGTTGAATACAAGGTTGGGTTAAGTACTTCATTTAATTTATCTGATAATTGTTGGTTAAAAGCAATTTGATTCATTTTAATATATCTCTTTTCTTAAAACATTTCCAACAACGTTAGTATAACATTAAGTAGCGTGCTTTACCATAAATAGTAAAGAAATTTACTAAATAAACGTATGCGCTTTACTTAGATTTCAGGTGCGGCCATCAGCCATAACCAATAGCAAGACATCATTATAATTCCTAAAAAAGCAATTAAAGTAATAAATTTTTCAAAAAATCCTCCTACTTTATAACGAAAGATTGAATGATGTCTTCTCTTTTTAACAAATGGAGCCCACCAATCTACTCCCTGCTTACTAAAACTATCTTCAACTAAATGCAAAAAATAGCCTAAAATCAAGCCTAGCCAAATACTGCCCCACCAATTTGGCAACTGCCAAGATCGAAATTCAATGGGAATAAAATGATTCATTAAGAAATACAAACCAATGGAGAAAACTAACCAGCCTAAAAATGAATGAGTCACACCACGATGGCGTAGAAACAAACTAAAATTGATTGGAGATTTACGACTAGTCGTGCTGTTATATTCATCAATATCAGGTAAAGACGCACCCACACCAGTAGCCAATAAAATTATTAAATTAGATGCTGGATCTGCAATAAATGTGTTGCTAGCAATTAATCCCAGCTCAACAAGCGCGATGCTGCATAAACGATGCGAGCGCGTCAGCATTTTAGTCACCTCTTCATTAGAACATATATTCATATTGTACCATACAAAAATAAGAGATGACAGCATTCAATCTGTAAGAAAAAACACACTATCATGGTAATAATGTGCTTAATTTTTTATTTATAAATTTCGTTTACTCTAAGCGGATATAGTCGATCACTATGTCCAGAAGGCATATTTTCCTCTAACAGTAAATTATGCTTGATCAATTCTTTTTTCAATCGATTTACTGTAAAAGAATTACAATTCATTTCATCCATCAGATCTTGATCAGGATAAATAATATACATGTTTCCGTCGGGATCTACCCAGTCATTATTTGTGACTGAGTCATCTTCAGTGTAAAAATCATATATAAATAACGAGCATCGGTACTCAGCTTTTTATATTTTGGATTATGGAAGAAAGCTTGTGGAATACCATTTTACTGCTCTAGGTACTCGATTCCTTTTTTGAATTTTTGAATATCTTTATTCATTTTACTAACCTCTTTAGTTGATAAAACGTACCTTTACAATATGTATTATAGTCCTTTCTTAATTTTTATATAAGTAAAAACAATTATTATAATATAAAGTACTGTTAAAATCAACTATTTTTAAAATAGAGGTTAATTTTTGTGATTAATAAACGATAAAGTCTTAATTGTTATTAAGTAAAAATGTCCTAAATTTTAGTATATGTCATAATCTCTTTATTGGAGGTTATGGTTAGAGTGAAAAGGATTGATTTATCTATGAAATATGAACAACAATACAAGACTATCAAAGAACTCATTGATCACAATGGCAATAAGAAAAGAGCTGCTCTGAAGTTAGGTATATCCATTAGGCAGCTCAATCGCAGAATTAAACAATATCAAGAAAAAGGAAAAGCGGCCTTCGTTCATGGGAACGCAGACCGCAAACCTGTTAATTGTCTTTCCACGGAAATTAGCAATCAAATTGTAACCTTATATCGCACTAAATATCAAGATTGCAATTTAAAACATTTTACCGAACTGCTCGAACACTTTGAGAACATTAAGGTATCTTACTCAACTGTTTATAATCTACTCAAAAAGCAGGATATCCTTTCTCCCAAACCTTGGAGAAAGACCAGACGTGCACTGGCTAAAAAGAAATGGCATCAAGATCATCCTAAGCAAGGCAAGCAGGATATCGATACAGCTATTAGTCATCAGCTTGCTTTAGAAGATGCTCACCCGCGTCATGAACGTTGTAAATACTTTGGCGAAGAAATTCAAATGGATGCTTCCGTTCTGGTCTGGTTTGGGGAGAATAAAGCTTACCTGCACTTGGCAATTGACAATGCCACTGGCAATATTGTTGGTGCTTATTTTGATTGGCAGGAAACCTTAAACGGTTATTATCATGCTTTTAAGCAAATTCTTGAGAACTACGGCATTCCGCTTTGCTTCAAAACTGATAATCGCACAGTCTTTAACTATGAAACAGCCAAAACCAAAGCCGCTCATAAAGACGTCCTGACTCAATTTGGCTATGCCTGTAAGACTTTAGGCGTTGATCTAAAAACTACCAGCGTTTCTCAAGCTAAAGGTATGGTTGAAAGAGCCAATCAAACTGTTCAAGGACGTCTTAAACCTGAACTTAGACTTGCAGGCATTAACACTATTGAAAAGGCGAATGAGTATCTGTTGGACGTCTTTATTCCAGCTTTTAATCAGAAATTTGGTCAGAAGATTCGCTCTGCTTACTCGGTTTTTGAAACAGCACCAGATGCACGCAAGATCAACTATACCTTGGCTGTTCTTACAAGCAGAGTATTCGACAGCGGCTCGGCCATTTCCTTTAAAAACAAGCATTATCAGGCTACAGATGAATATGGAAAATTGATTTGTTTTATGAAAGGCACTAAATGCTTGGTAATTGAAGCTTTTGATGGTCAGTTGCTGGTTACTGCAGATGAGCATGTATATTTGCTTAAAGAAATACCTAAAAACGCTGTGACATCTCCTGCAGTTGATCCAGAGCCTAAGAAGAAAAGAACAAAGAAGAAATATATTCCACCAATGACTCATCCATGGAAACATGAATCATTTGTAAGACAACAGCGAAGAGCACATAAACATCATCAATATACATAAAAAAGGCGGAGAAAAATTCTCCGCTAATAATTAACAAAATTTGGGACATTTTCCCTTATTATTGACACTATTTTTAAAATAGAGGTTAATTTTTTAAAAATTATGCATAAACTGCTTGCTTTAAGACCCCTACATAAGGAAGATTACGGTACCAACCGTTATAGTCAAGTCCATATCCTACTAAAAATGCATTAGGTGCTTTAAAGGCATAGTCGTCAGCTTTGAAATCTACCACACGTGTCTCTGGCTTATCAAGCATTGAAACCACTTCTACACTCTTAGCGCCGCGCTTTTTCATTACTTCAGTAAGTGTCTTCAAAGTGCGACCAGTATCAATAATATCTTCCATAAAAATCACAGGATGATTAGTAACATCAGATTTAATATCTTGAACAATTTTGACATTACCAGTTGAAGAAGTTCCCGCATAACTTGAGGCCTTGATAGGATCAATCGTTAATTTGAATGTTAATCTTTTGATCATATCACTAGCAAAAAGCATTGCTCCATTTAAAACAGGAATAACAATTGGCTCTTGACCAGCATATTTTTTATTTAAACGTTCAGCCATTTCATCCATCCGTTTATTAAGTTGTTCCTGAGTAAATAATACTTTTTCAATATCGTTGTTCATTATAAATGTTTCCCCTCTTGTCCATCTAATGATCAGATTTTAGCATATATTTTTGACAGATTACAGTGTTTTCGCCTGAAAAATAGATAAAATACTAAAAATGATATTATTTTATATAATAATCGTTCGTGTTTTACTGAAACAAAAGCAAAATAAAAAATGGAAATGCATCATGCATCCCCATTTTTGTGTCAACAGATATTATCTTTCTTCCGCAAAATCGCTAGTCTTCATCATCTTCGTAGAAATAACCCTATTATGATCTCTTTCGTTTTCAATGCTTAATTCAAACACGGATTCATCTGCTTCACTCATAGTCATCTGGCCATAAAGTGATTCAGTATCAGTTTCCTTAGAGTAAACATTTGAAACTAGTAATTCAATAGCCAGTCTTTCATTCTGCGTCAATTTATTAAGATTTCCTACTTTGACTTTGGCACCATCTAATTCATCTTTAGCTGTCTTAATATTCCAAATCAAATATTGAGCTTGCGCAGCTGACACACTATCCTTATTTAATACAGATTTTGCATCATCAATCGCTTGATCATAGTTATACCGTTTGTAAAAACTAGATAATTTGTACTTAATACTACCTTGTACTGCTATTTGCTTATTAATTAAATCCTTTAAATCTAATTCTTCGCTTTCAGACATAGCAATTTTTGCATTATCTTCAGCCTGACTAGCACTATTAATCGGCTTTAAAAATTTACCGTCAACATATTTTACATCGCTAGCCTTAATAAAAGCATCCCCTATCTTTACCGTATTAATTTTAACTACCTCAGGGAAACTAGGAGATGTCTTCAAATTAGCCATTTTTTGATAATGATTGGTTAAATGGTAATAAAGCTCAGCTTTGTTTTCCTGCTCGTTCCACAAATAGATGGCCCCATTAACCTTTATTGGTGCTAAACTCGTCCAAGCAAAACCTTTAGGCGTAATTACTTTTCCGTTAAATGCATATAATGGTGCTTTACTATTATCTCTTTTGACCTCAACAACGGTTGTATTACGAACATCATAGTTGATAGAGTCCATGTTTTGACGGGCAGTGACATCTCTAGCCCAGATATAATAATCCGTGCCTTTAATATGATAAGCATTAGGGAAACTATTGGCTAACACGTCCATGCCACCTAATTGATCGACAACTAGCTTTTGACCTTTTTTATAGTATTTTCCGGTAGTCAAAGCTCTATTCTTGCTGGCCATAAAAATTTGTGGCGCCTTCGTTTTAACTGTTACCGTAGTTTGATTAAATAAAAGCTTATTACCATCGATAGCATCAACATTGGCGGCTTTAATATATTGGTTTTTACCGATCTTAAAATAATCAGCACCCTTAATCTTGGTTATGGTTAATTGATATCTGTGTGCATTTGAATAATTTTGATAAAAGTACAAGTTATCCGCAAAATCATTTTGACTAATCTTGCCTTGATACTTAACTAATGTACCTTTACGCAAAAGCTTCTTAGTATGCTTACCTTTTTTATTATAAATATAGGCATTATGATTGAGCTTCAATTTATCTTTTTGACTAATTTGCCGTTTGTTAGTGGCTGCTAAAACTGTTTGTGACGGTTGAATCATTCCGACAGCAGGCGAAACTGCTAGTAAAGTGGCTACAGAAGTTAATACAATCTTTTGCTTTAATTTCATTTTTTTACCTCATCAAAATTCACTTATATTTTTAATTATAACAAGCAAAAGCAGGCACTCATTAATAGAATGCCTGCTCTTTGTTACGTCAACTACCCTAGACTGAAGTCTAGGGCTTAGTGGATCGTTAGCTTGCGCCAACCAGAACACCAACTTGCTTAGATACGGACTTGACTTACCAGCAGTAATCTTTTGACTATTGCCGATAGAGGTCGTCTAATTACCAAAGCCTTTTGAGTCCGTGAGTTGCTAGCGGACTGCAGCCTTTCT
>NZ_NFKZ01000051.1:0-7071 GCF_002160635.1 Lactobacillus gallinarum | reverse complement strand
TCAGCAATTAATTTTCGCCGACTGTTTAAACGCACCCTGCCCTTGTTCCCTTTACAGACCACGGTTTAACGTCACGTTGGACGAGGGTTTTTATTGTTTTCATTCGATAACCCGAATAAACTCGATGTTGGTCTAGGGATAGTCGTTAGCATTTCCAAGGCTTCCTGATTGACTCAATTAGGTTAATAAACCCGCATGGACAATTTGCCACGACTTTAGAATTTGCGAAATTCAAGGTTCTGCTCACCTGTGATAGTTAACTCCCTGACTGGCGCAACTCCAGCAACAGAGGGGCTTAATTAAGTGATTAGCAAGGATAGCCACTCCCAAGCTAGCATAAAAGATAATCAATCTATTAAAAAAGCCGTAGCCCATTTACTGACTACAGCCGATTAATCGTTTATTAGAATTTCTTTCTTTATAGTTAAACAATATTGAAATATCAATTTTCACTTGTTAGAATAATACTATAAGAAAGCTAAAAACACTTATTGATTAGTTGCTGTAATCAATGAGCTTGTCCTAGTTGGATATTACCAGTATCCTAACCAGGGCTTTTTTATTGCTCTCATATTCAGTTGTTAGGTTCATTATAAGCTAAATAAAAAAAGAAAGAAACATAATTCTCGAATAAAAAATGCCAAAATCGTCATAGATTAACGATCTCAGCATAAAAAAATTATTTTTTTGTTACAGCATTATTTATTTTAGCTACTGCTTCCAATAATGCTGCCTTTTTTCTACTATAGTATTCCGTCTCAATTACAAATGGATCTTTATCATTATTTTGTTTAATTTGCATTTCACGATAGTAAGACGGCATAGCATCACTAATATTATATTTATCTTTTATTAATTTCTTTGTACCTTTAAGCTTAATTGGTTCTTTTATCCCCCGTTTAGATCGTCTATATATTTGCATATTTACTGGATATAATCCTAATCGACCGCCTTTAACAATCCTTTTAGTTAACTTAGTATTTGAATCATTACTAAATTTCCCTTCAAGGTTATTTAAATCAATATCACTTACATATGCCATCACATATGAAGCCACATTATCAGAATCACTAAGTCGTTTCACATTAACAAAGCCTTGTCCCCATGCTTTTCTTAGATCCGCATTAGCAACATACAATCGTGATCCGTCAAGAGTCTTAAGTAATAAATGAGCATGTAACGAACCCGAACTTTGTGGTTCAATAATTACGATATAGGCAAGATATTTTCCTACTAAGCGCCTAAGTCTACGTATCATTCGCTTAAAATCGCTATATAACTTATTGGGATCAGTCATTGGACTATCTTTATATGTTAATGTAACCCAAAGTTCTGAATAACCGCCTTTAAAATTAGCACCAATCAAACGTTTTAACCTTTTAAACGTCTGCCGCAAACTCTCATAATTTTTGGGGTCAGCTCGTGAAGTCACGTGATGAATCTCTTTAAGTTCACCTGTTACGCGATTAACCATTTCGTCTTTTGAAACTTTTTGCATGATTGGCGTACCACCTAAAGATGTTGTCATTTCAATGGTATCTCCATAAACATGTGCAGTAACAAAGGCCTCTACATTAATTTGCTTTTTTTCTTCATGTATCAAAATAATCACCTTTTGCAATGTTCTAAAGTATTGAGTTAATCAAGTTAAAGCGGTTTGCGGTAAACCGCAAACCGCTAATTTTAATAATCTATAATACTTTAAGTTCGTTCCATAGGGTCAAGAAATTGCTGACTTTCTAAAGCCTGCTTCATTAAGTTATACAAATCGTATGAATTTGGCGGCATAAGCGGTGATTCGAACAATTCAGGTTCATTACCATTTACTTGTATATAACCTTCACCTACACCACGAGATCCTGCCGGAAGAACTACGCCAGATCCAAAAACTAAACTGGCAAGCGTCCCTGAAAATTCGCCTAAAGCTATTTTAATTTCAGTTTGATCTTTAATAGTAGCAGGAAGATTGTTAGTACTGCGGGGATCTTGCATAATAAGCATCAAATATACGCCAGCTTGTCTACCTAACATCGTCAGCTGTCTAAGATCAGCTAAGCAGTTTTTAGAAGCAGAAAGATGAGCAGAAATTTCATCAAATACAACAACAATCGACTTAAAGCCAAAATCCTCTGCAGATTTTCCTACATATTTTTCAGGATTTTTATCTGCCAGCTGACGCATCACCTTATATCTGTTCTGCATTAGCTCAACCACTTCATGAAGTTTAGCATCAATTTCTTCCGTACCATCTGCGTATCTGTCAGCCCCTAAAAATCGTCCAAAACTGCTTAAATCGGAATGTTTTGGATCCAAAAAGTAAAGGATAGTATTACCAAAACAACTCAATTCTGCAGAAATAGCAAGCGCGAGCTGCGTCTTTCCACAACCCGTCCTAGCAGTTATAAGCACATGTCCCATCTTATTTAGCGTTAAATCTTTATTGAGAGGCAATTTGCCTTTTTGTTGAGAAAGTTCAGCCGTCATCTTTTCCCAGCTAGAAAAATCAAATCTGGAATTATACTCTGAAGGTATCAGTCGATAATATATCCAGCCATTTGTTTTAAGCGTTGGACTTAATAGTACAAAATGCTCACTACTTAAAGCTTGATTGATTTCAGCCAAATAGTAGTTATGCCCTTGCATTTTTGTAAGCTGACTACTTGACGGTCTTATCATAATACAAGATAAATTATCACAATGATAACTTGCTTTTACATCAGGAACGTCAACCCATTGATATGAAGTACCAAATGCGTAACTATATGCAATTTTGTCGCCAAATCCACGAATATCAAAAACTTCACTACGAATAAGCGCTTCTTGAACTGCTACAGTTAATCTACTGGCAATAATTTTTTCTCTTAACTTCATCTTATTACGATGATAAAAGAAAAAATTATGCAACAAGTTTCTTTCTGTACTGATGTTGGCTACAGTACTATTAAAACTAGGATTAAGCAAAAGGTAGCCGAGTGATACGGCTACCTCACACAAATCGCTTAATAGAGTTGCTGGTCTTTGATTTTGCTGCAGTAGTGCTCGCGGCACAAATTTTTTGACTAGCAACTTGTTGGCACCTTCTTAGTCACATTTTTAGCAATAATAACCGGAGCCCTTAACCCTTCGTACGCGCCTGATAGCTCTACCCAATCAGAACACTTATCAAAAATAAGTCCCTCTGACGCTTGCAAGTAACTTCCCAAAAGTGTAAAAATAGAAGCGAAGTCTGTTTTTGTATCACTAACACAGATAACTGCAAAGACCTGCTTTTTATCCTCACAAAGTAAAGCAAGTCTTTCTTTTTTTTCGCTCAAAATTTTAACCGGAACAACATCACGTGCACGTAATCCCGATTTTAATAACTTTTGAAAGCGACTATGCTCACGTGCAATAACTAACGTTTCAAAAAAATGCATTTTAATCCCTCAGCTTTCTAAGCTTTTTTAGCGGCTCCTGCACCACTAATAACCGTCAAACTTGGCACTTTTACTGACAATTGGTTTCTATATTCACCATATACAGTAACTTTTGTAAAGGCAGTCGCTTTGAAAACCGTATTAAACGCTTTCCAGCTAGAAAAATTAGTAACAGGCTGAGAGACTTTGAAAGTAATACTTTCGCCTCTATTAATACCTATACCCGCATTTCCATAGCTTGACTTGTCAACAAAAATCACGCCTGTGACTTTTGTACCTACATTCTTCAGAGTCTGACTTCCTTCATCTTGCTCTTGCCATTCTTCAATTTTGGAAAGCAAGAAATCTTTTGATTCAAAAAAGGCTTTTGAATCAAATACTTGGAATTGAGACAGTTTTTTTAAACTCATAAAAATCTCCTTTCGAATCTAAGAAAGAATTGTTAATCTAGAGACCCAAATTTCTTGAAAATTCGGGTCATGCTTAATGGATTTAAGAATATTATCAAAAGAAACAATTTTTCCAGCCAAATTATTTTTGGCTTGTTTCTTCTCATGAATTAAAAACGTCTTTGCAGGAAGCCCTTCCACCCATTCAGTCGCAAACCATCCGCACTTTTGATTGTCGAAGTAATCTATTTCAATCATACTTTGAAGTTTGCGCTTACTATCTTTAGCCCATCTTCTTACATCCTGTAAACTGGGAAACTCATAAATCATGCTTTTTACTCCTTTCTGCTAAAATTTGCCGAACTCTTTTTCGATCGGCTTAAATATATAATATCACGTTTTTAAGTTTGTGAAATAAAATATTTTATTTTTTGTTTCGTTAATTTCTTGATGCTGTAAGCTTAATCAGTGTTATTGCTGAATTATTATATACCTATTTCACAAAATATGCATGTTAAAAAAGTTTATATAAAATTCTTTAGAATATTGATACAAAGCTAAAAATAAAGGCAAAATCATTTTTTATTTTTATTAATTGCTCATATTATCACAAATTAAGTTAAGCCTTACTAGCTCTAGGCTTTACACGGCTTTTTCATTTTTAAGCTTTTTTATTTGTTGAAATTTGATATAATTTGGTTGTATCAAAGACACAAATATCCAAATTCGAAGTATAAAAATACCCCCTCAAGGAATCCTTGGCGGGTTATTTATTTCAAGTTTACATAATGCCAATTATCCGCAGATCAATGATATCAATGCTTCTAGAGCTTGCAGAAAGTAAGTTTGTGAAAAGCAGACCGTATACAATTAAAAAAGCCCGAATTGACGGGCTTTTTATTTTTGCATATCTTGTAATTTCACAAAGTATTACGGCTAATGAAATCCCAGATTTCAAAAGCTCGTGAGAATCAAAAAAGAGATTGAAAACTTATTCAACCTCTTCTTACTTATATTTGCGCTTATCTTCATCATATTTGCCTATAAAGATCTCAAATGCAACAGCCAATATAATTATGATCCACCTAAGGATCATGGTGATAACAGATTTAACACCTAACTGCTTAAATAAGGTATCAATAAACTCAAAATCAAATAGAATATATAACCCATTGTCAATTATTATAAAAATGAGTAAACAGATAACTAATACCTTTAAAAACTTTTTTTTCATTTTTAACTACTCACAATTTGTCAAATAATCAAAAATATATTTTCCATCAGACCATGGCGATAAGTTATATTAACTGATTAGAACAAAAGGAACACAATTGCTCTTGAAGCAAGACCAGCCCAATACTTTGAAAATCCTAGGTTACGAAGTGCTTTATACAATCTGCCTTGAACGTTGTCTTCAACTCCTGTAATAATAGCAATTAAGTTCTCTAATGCATGGTCACCTAATTTCACCCCTGCCTTTTTAGCATACTTTCTTAAAATTGGTACAGCTACTTTTGCAGCTGTTTTAGCCGCTGCTGTTTTCCATTTTGAAGATGCTAATGGATCATTAGGATGATTTTTTAAATACTGTTGCTTTAAAAAATTTGTATCTTCATCTGAAAGATCAAATTTCTCTTTTAAGTTTGTTAATTCACTCTCTTTATTGGTTGGAAGATTCGAACCAGTATTAACATTATTAAAATGTGATAATAAATCACCAACAGAGATTGTAGTATAATCACTATCATTTTGATTACCTACTTCATCTGCAAGAGCGACTGAAGTAGATGATAGAAGTGGGGAAAATACTAATCCCACCAAAGAAACAATGCTAATCTTTTTAAGGTTTTGCTTTAATTTATTTCTTTTCATAATCATTTTCCTTTCCTGAATCATAAACAACAAAATATAGCATATTGCAAAATGCAACACTACTAATCTGAAATCATCTTTAATAATTTCGATATTACTATATGTGTGTTTTATTATATTGTGATAATTTTATTAAAATATTATCATTTATCTCTAAATTTTGTCAACAACAAAATTTAGAGATAAATCAAAGTTGTTTTTTACTTAACTTAACAAATTGACAGCACAATCAAACTAATTACAAACCTGATATAATAAAAAAGTGCACTGGTACCACCAATGCACTAAGAGCTTTATTAGAAAGGCGTGACCACTTTTGGGGACGTTCTTTAATGCGCTTGGCTGGTGGTGTATGTCCAGTACACCAAGATCAAGAGCGCTAAAATGCCTGCAAATGTTGCCAGCTCAATTGATTAACAATATTAATTAGTTGTCTCTAGTAATATTGTAGCATCTGCTCGCGATTTTTAAAACTGCCTTAGCTTCAAGCTGAGGCAGTTTTTTAGTGCCAAAAATGCCACCATTTCTTACTTTTAAATGATTTTTCTACTGTTTCTTTAACCGTTTTCTTATTAGAAACAGCCTCTTTTTTTGACTCAATCAAATTAGGCTTATCTGCTAAATTAAGCTGTTGTGCCTGATCAGCTAACTTTGCAAACTTTAAACCAAACTCGGAAATAGCTTCATCCTTAGCCTTAATTTGAGCATCTTTTTCTTTTAACTGCTGTTTCAAATAGTCTATTTCCGACTGTTTTTCTTTTAAATTATCCTGCAACAGTTCAACAGTTGTTAATCTCTTTGAATCCTTACTACTATGAGCTTTTTTAGACTTTTTATACTGTTCGATAACTGTTTCATCATATAATTTTCGTTGTCCTTTTTGCTGTTTCGGAGAAACACCATTCTCTTTTAACCATTTACTAAACGTTCCTCGACTAATTCCTAATATTTCAGCAATTCTATTTTGACTATATAACTGTTTTGACTGTTTCATTACCGCTGTTTCCTAACTGTTTTCTACTGTTTCATTTGAATCAGCTACAAATAAAATTCGCGACCAGCCTTTCTGGAGCGCCACTCTGTCCTACACCTAAACTAAAAAATAAAAAGAAAAAGTAAAAATTTTTCCTCGCCCTAAAGGGCTCACAAGGTAGAGGCGCAAAGCGCCTCCTCGATAGCTAGCCTAAACGTGGCTAAAACTACCGAGAAGACGCTTAACTTCCAAAATAGCCGAAAATCAATTGCTGAAAAATCAAATATTAATTACTTCAAATCTCAGCAATTAATTTTCGCCGACTGTTTAAACGCACCCTGCCCTTGTTCCCTTTACAGACCACGGTTTAACGTCACGTTGGACGAGGGTTTTTATTGTTTTCATTCGATAACCCGAATAA
>NZ_NFKZ01000050.1:0-7277 GCF_002160635.1 Lactobacillus gallinarum | reverse complement strand
TACTCGTTTTGCTTTAACTTTGCAAGTCTTTTTTTCAAAAACTTTTTTAAAGCTCTCGAGCTCTTCGTCATCTCTCAAGACGACTTTATTAATTTACCCTACTTTCTCTTTTTTGGCAAGTTATTTTTTCAACTTTTTTAAATTAAAATTCCATTGCAATGATCTATCTCATGTTGAATAGTTTCTGCAATAAATTCCGAAAAATCTTGCGTTACTTCTTCAAGATTAAGATTCTGATAAGTAACGGTTATATTCTTATAGCGAATTGCCTGACGTTGACCGCTTAAAGATAAGCATCCCTCTTCAGTCGTATACTTACCATTCTTCTTAATAATTTTAGGATTAATCATCACGAAAGGTAAACTTCCAATATAGAAAGCAATAATTCTTTTAGGTTTGCCAATCATATTTGCGGCTAAGCCAGCTGCTTTGCTTCTATTTGCTAAAAGCGTATCACGCAAATCCAGCGCCGTATTCAGATCTTCTTTGCTTGCTAATGTCGATTTTTGACTTAAAAATACTTGATCATGAATGATCTTTTTTACTGCCATAACTTTTCCTTTCCAAATTTATTCAATATAGAATATTAACAAATTATTGCCATTTAACCAAAATAAACTGAAGCATAATATGATTGAAATGTTTTCTTTATTATTTTGAACTTGTATAGGGCAAAGATCGCGCTAAAATGTAAGTTAGACACTTTAAAGGGAGGCCTTCAAAATTTTTAAACAAATACTCACCGGATTAGCAGTTGCCGCTCTATTTTCTACTGCTACACCAACAATTATTTCTTCAAACACAGATAAGGTGCAAGCGAGCAGCTATTCTAGAAGTGCAATGCGTAGCTACGTACGAAACACTCTAGCTCAAAGCAACAGTCGAGGAAGCATAGTTATTATAAAAAATGGTAAACCTCAACAAATCAGCTATGGTTGGGCTTGGTATGGCAAAAGAATAGGCAACGGTAATGATAGCGTAGTCTATCCGACTGCTTCTTTACAAAAAGTAGTGACTGCTGCCATGGTTGTTCAATTAATGAACGAAAAATGGCATACAAGTGAACGTTTTAATCAAAACACTAAGATCTCACGTTGGTATCCTGAGCTAAAAAACGCCGACAATATTACACTAGGTCAACTAATGACCCACACTTCCGGAATTAACGCTGTAAATACGGAAGCTGATCGCGGGACCGACTATTCAGAAGATGATGCAGTTAAATGGGCAATTGATAATGCTAATTCCACTGATTCAGGTACTCCTGGCACTTATTTCTACAACAATACAAATTACATCCTATTAGCGGGTATTATCAAAAAGGTTAGTGGTCAATCATATGAAACTAATTTTAATAATCGTATTGTTAACAAATTAGGATTAGCAAATACCTATCTTTACCAAAATATTCCTAGCTGGAAAACTGATCCCATCTCATACATTTGGAATGTCAAAAATTATCAAGATCCTGAATATATAACTAAAACACAGGCTTCCCAACTTGTAGGTGCGGCCAACATGTTTACTACCCCAATGGATTATTACAAAATTCAAGTTGGCCTATCCAATGGTGCAATTTTAAATAAATCAGACTTCTATTACCTTACTCACTTAAGAAGCAGGGTTAATAACTATTCCGGTGGTATTTATCTTGATAACAACGACACCATAAAATCGGCATACGGAAATCTTGGTGGTACCCACTTTGGTATTTGGTTCCAAATGACGACTGATAATCGCAATGGTTTAATTATGTTCCTAAATCAAACTGCGGGTGACGAAAATGCTCAAAAACAAGTCGGATATCAAATTTTGAATCATATTAAACCATATACATTTATCGCAGGATAAAACAAAAAGACTTTTCCTAAAATTTGGAAAAGTCTTTTTTATTATTCAAATAAAAGTTCTGACATACTCGTTTTTAACGGCCGCTTCAACAATAAATTCATCCCTACGGCAGGCTTCTTTTTTGGTCCTAATAATTCTTCCTTAACCGAATCAGATTGAATTTGTGCCTCACCTAAATAGAAGAACTGCTTGCCATCGGCATCGCTTCTTTTAACAAAAACATGGATATGCATGTCTGGTGTCTTCAACAATCGCTGCACTTCTTCTGAATCCAAATGTCGTGGCACTCTTGTATACCAACGTAAGCTACGTCCATTTTCTAAAGTATTGTGATATAAAGCATTCCGCTTTTCTTGATCATCTTTTCGATAAGTAATAAAAATCGGCGTATCATGATCACCTACACGATAACCATACATCGGTGCAGAAACATCCCGAGGCCAATTCAACAATCTGCAAGCATCTTTTCGATCATATTGTTGGTATAAAGTAAATTGCTTTTGCTGGTCATAATTAGTACTTAATAGCAAACCTGTTTCAACTGCATCTTTAAACAGATCTTTGAACCATTTATTTTGAGTTAAAGCATTTAATAATTCCTGATTTAATTCATAATCAAACAAACTGCTATGAACTACCACGGGTTGATCACCATATTGTGCCTTCTTAGTAGTTTTACCTTGCTTAACATCAAAAAAATCAAGCGATAATATATCGTCTATCGAATTCAAAACTGCTTTATTTACATAGATTTCCTTTTTGCGTAATTCTGAGACAAAGTCTTCCTGGTTGACCTGTTTCTGCTTCAATAGCATCTGCAACAAAATTAGTTCATGAGCGCGCTTGCCATTCAAAAGCTCTTTAGTTAAAAAACTTAGAACTGCATTTTCATAATTATTTAGCTTTACTGCTTCACCCATTTTAATTAAAAATGCGGCGTAATTATCAAGTCCGCGATTATTAGCAAAAACCATTGGCGAAACTGAACCATATTGAGCAAAATCATGCAATAAAGGAATGCGACCCAATTTATTCTTCAAGCTTTGATAACTCTGCCGCAATTCCCGCATATTGTCTAACTTTATTTGATCTAGTGAAGCTAAAATCTTTTCAGATGCAACTTTACTAAAGTTAATCGTAGAAACATCAATAAAGTGAGGTAACCGCGCCTCTCTTTTGGCTTGATCCTTATCGCGACTTGTATCGTGATTAAGGGCAATTGGAATCATGTAATTATTCTTATAATTACCGATAAAATCCAGAACTGTCACGAATTCTTTACCAGGATATTTTCTTAATCCTCGACCTAATTGCTGGATAAAAACAATACTTGATTCAGTATTGCGCAGCATAATGATTTGGTTCAAAGCAGGAATATCAATCCCCTCGTTAAATAAATCTACTGCCACGATATATTCAATTTCACCAGCAACTAATTTTTGCACAATTTTATTACGGGTACTTTCGCTATCTTCATTGGTTAAAGCGACAGCAGGATGGTCTTTCTCTGAGAAAAGGTCAGCTAATTCGCGTGCTTCCTCTTTTCTACTGCAAAAAACGAGTCCCTTGGCTTGATCGCCGCAATAGCCATAATAATCAATTTCTTTCAAAACATAATTTACGCGATCTTCTGATACTAAATAGCGTAAATCAGTTGTTTCATCAATTGATTGGCCGTTTAACTCATAATCTTGTACACCGACATAATGAAATGGCGTCAGCATCTTATCTTCTAATGCATCCCGCAACCGAATATCGTAGGCCAAATTATAATCGAAAATTTGATACACATTTTGTTCATCGGTTCGTTCAGGCGTAGCCGTCATACCTAATAAAAATTGCGGCTTAAAATACTGCAAAATCTTTTGATAGCTTGGTGCAGCTGCTCTATGCGCTTCGTCGATTAAAATATAATCGAATTCATTTGGATCAAAGCTTTTTAGCATATCCGGTTGAGATAAAGTTTGAATCGTCGCAAATAAATATTTTTTATTCTTATCATGCTTATTTCCACTGAGCAAGCCATAATCCTGCTTTTTTCCACCAATTACATGATAAAAACTTGCAAGCGACTTTTTAGCGATTTGCTCGCGGTGCACAACATATAAAAATCTTTTCGGTTTAAAATCCTTAACCGCAAAAGCACCTAAATACGTTTTCCCTGTACCTGTCGCCGAAACAACGAGGCCTCTTTTTTCGCCATTATCTACTAGGCCCTGTAAATTTCTGAGCGCTGCTTGCTGCATCTCATTAGGAACAATTTTTGTTTTTGATTTGGTTAGATGCGCAACCGGTGCGGGCTGCCAGTTATTCTTATAATCAGCTAGCCATTGAGCGCTAAGATCAAAACTACTATCTTCCAATCTAGAAATTTTCTGCGCTAATTGTTTAGTTAAATCGGCTTGATTGCGCGAGCTAGCTTTTAATGCCCATTCATAATTGCTAAGCATGGCTGAACGGGTAAAATTAGCACTACCAATTACAAGAGTTTGATAATCTTCGTGTTCAAATAAATAGCCCTTAACATGAAAACCCGACTCATCCGCAATTTTCACTTTTAAGTTAGGAATTTTTGCCAACTCTTCAAATACGCGTGGATTATTGAAATTTAAATAATTGCTAGTAATTATTGTTCCGCCCACGCCTTTAGCTGCTAAATCAGCTAAAACGACTTTTAATGGTACGAGCATATCCTGCGTAATAAAGGCTACAGCCCAAGTAAAACTTTGACAGTGATATAATTCCTCTCGCAAAGTTAGCCATATTTTTTCATCCTGCTCATTCGCTAAAAGTTTGGGGCTTAAAAAATTATTCCCTAAGATCTTTTCATCATAAAAACCATTTAAGATAGCATCCCGCATCACATTCGACATTTTTTCACCTCATTTGGTCTAATTCTACTAAAAAAGCATCCGTTTTTTAAAACGAATGCTTTTCATTTATTGTTTTTGCCATTTTTCATGCCAGTGATAAAGAACTAACGGCAAAATTGAAACGATCGCGCACATGCCAATTAATGTCCAGACATAAATTCCACGTAATCCTGCTGCAGTTCCTTGAGCAGGTACAAAAGTAACAAAGAATGCGACAACTGTGATAATCAAAGCCAAAATCGCAATTGCAATACTCAATTTTGGATTCTTGCTCATGTAGTACATGCGGTGATAATCTTCATGTTTTTTCTTCAAAACCATGTAGGCTATTAACATGATCATATATACCATCAAATATTGTGCTGTTGTTGCGGCTAATGAAACATTAAACGCAAAGTCAGCATCGGTACCACTGGTAAAGGTAATCAGCAATGCTGAAATAGTAACGATTGCTGATTGCAAAATCATAATTCTAATTGGAACGCCATGCTTAGTTGTTTTAGCGAAAAACTTAGGCATGTAGCCTTCTTTAGCAGCTTCGTACATTCCCTGGTTAGGACCAGCGATCCAGTTACCAAGCTCGCCGATAATACCACAAGCTAGCATTACGCCAACAATCTTTTGCAATAAATCTCCTGGCAATCCGATAGAAGTCAACAGTTTGCCATAGGTATAAACGAAACCTGTGCTGTTTTAGATTTCACTTTTAGGAACAGTCATTCCAATTGCCATACTTCCCAAAAGGTCAAAGCAAATTGCAGTTGCAGCCAGAGCCAACATTACTTTTGAATAAGATTTTGGATGGTCTAAGTTCTTAACGTGTGGTGCAGAAGCTTCTCCCCCACAGAAGGCAAGCATAAATGGTACAAAAGCTACTAATGTAGTGCCATTTAAATGATGTGGAACTATCGTATGCCAATTAATCACCATATGAACTGGATGACCTTGTGCCAAGTATACAAAGAATGAAATAATCAATAAAATTACCGGAAGCGCAATTCCTAAAATGAATAGCCATTCCGCAATTCGTCCGATTTTTCTAATCCCAATAACTTGAATTGCGGTTGCACCCCATAAAATGATCATCATTAAGATAAAACGCACAATTGGCGTGGTGTTAAACCAAGGAGTTCCAAAAGCAATCGACAATGCACCAATAATCACGTACATCATCGTGTCCATCCCCACAGTAATGTGAATCCATTGGTAAAACATTGCGGTCCAACCCATTTTGTCTCCTAAAGAGCCTTTAACCCAGGTAAAGATGCCGCCTTTTTCCTAACCATCAATTGAAGCCATTTCACCGGCCATTTGAGTAATTGGAATAAACCATGCAATTCCAGCAATCAATAGATAAAATAATGCCGTAGCACCAGTTTTACCAAATGGGGCTAGTTCGTCCACGGAAATAACCATCGAACTAGTCATTGCAAAAAGCTTAAAAGCTGTTAGACGATTGTACTTTAGATCTTGCTCTAAAGCCCAATCTTCTTTCTCGTTATTCAAAAAAATTCAACCCTTATTTTAATTTAAAATTCATTATACTAGTATTTTCGGTAATTTAAAGATTTATTTCTAGCAAAATTGGACAGTGGTCTGCACGTTTGCCTGTATCAATCATCTCTGAGCGAACTACTTTATCCGCAATTCGGTTGCTTACTAACCAGTAATCAATTCTCCAGCCTGAGTTATTAGCTTTGGCCGTTCTAACTCTTTGAGCCCACCAAGAATAAACTCCTTCAACGTTGCCATTAACTTTTCTAAATGTATCGGTAAAACCAGCATCGAGTAAATTAGTAAAATCTGCTCTTTCTTCATCAGTAAAGCCGGCAGAATGATGATTATTTTCGGGATGCTTCAAGTCAATTTCGGTGTGAGCACAGTTATAGTCCCCACTTGCTAAAACCGGCTTTTCTTCATTTAACTTTTTCAAATATTCAATATATTTTTGATCCCAGATTTGACGATCAGCTAAACGTTTTAAGCCATTACCTGAATTTGGCGTATAAACTTGAGTAACAAAATATTTATCAAATTCTAAAGTGATTATTCGTCCTTCTTCATCCATTGGTTCAGGTGCACCAATTGCTGGTTTAGAAACTGCTGGAGTTAATCCCTTTTTGTACAAATACATTGTTCCTGCATAGCCTTTTCGAGCGGGCTCTTCAGATGAACGCCAAACATAATCGTATTCTGGAAACTTTTCTGCTAATGCAGCTTGGTGCTTTTTAGTTGGGCCAGTTGCGCGCAGTTTAGTTTCTTGAATTGCAATAATATCTGGATTTAAAGCATGAATCTTATCTAAAACTTCACGCGTCTCTTCTGCTCTAGCTGAAATTCCAGTTAATGCCGCATTCAATGAATCAATATTCCATGAAATTAAAATCATTATTTTTCCCCTTTAAAAATATTTCAAAACTAATTATAGCCAAAAAAATAGAGTAGAGGGAGTTTAATTCTCGCCCCTCTCATTGCACCGGACGTACGGTTCCGTATCCGGCGCTACATTTGTAATTCTTTACGAGATATATAATATTCTAGCGGATCGACCAA
>NZ_NFKZ01000005.1:0-96097 GCF_002160635.1 Lactobacillus gallinarum | reverse complement strand
TGGTCGATCCGCTAGAATATTATATATCTCGTAAAGAATTACAAATGTAGCGCCGGATACGGAACCGTACGTCCGGTGCAATGAGAGGGGCGAGAATTAAACTCCCTCTACTCTATTTATTTAATCCTTGCGCTTTTTAATAGCAAGTCCCATTAAACCAGCTACAGCTGCTAAGCTTAATCCAATTACGCCTAAGTTAGACTTCTTTTCACCAGTTTCTGGAAGGGTATTGGTTGAAGCAGAGTTATGGTCTGCTTTTGAAGAGGTCAAACTTTGGTTAATAGGGATATTCTGACCCTTTGGTCCAATATTGTGGTTGTAGTCTTCGCCATTTGGAACGTAGTTAAAGCTGTAGTCTCTCTTCTTGTTGTGGTCTAAACTTTCACCATTTGGATTATGGTTAGAACTCCATGAGTAATTCTTCTTTGGAGTACGTTTCTTGTGTTTAGGCGTTTTAATTGGAGTAGGAGTTACAGGCTTATCTGGTTCTGGAGTTGGCTTAGGAGTTGGTTTAGGTTCTGGTCCTGGAGTAGGGATAACTACAGCATATGGAACTTGAATACCAATTACGCCATTTTCTGGTAAGTTGGTGATTTCATCATTAGTAAATGGAATTACTTTGATTTTACCATTTTCGCCTTTGACAATTAGAGCTTGTTCACTTTCATGCTTACCAGTGTTATCAGTAATGATAAATTTACCATTAGGATCAATGGTATAACCATCATCTAATTCTTGGTAAAGATCTTTAAATGGAATTGTTTTGAATGAAAGACCATTGTTATTAGTGCTAGTCTTCTTAGCATCAAGTGACCAATTAGTCCAATCCTTTTTAGCACCGGTAACCAGATCAACATCTTGGGTTCGAACAAAGTAAAGATCATAGTCTTTAGGTTGGAAACGATCTGGAACAGGTTGACCTTGCTTTGGACCATTTTCGTAGTAGTAAGATACGCGTTCTTTGACTGACTTATATTGGTGATCAGTGCGAACTGCATGGTAAAGGTAAACGTAATAATTCTGATCGTTTGGATTCTCTGTGTTGTCAAAGGACAAATCTTTGCTATTCCATGCATTCACACCGTTGTTACCTTTAAAGTTTTTCTCGCTGAGGTTAAAAGTGAACTCATTGCCTAATGATTTTACATGATTAGATTGTTGCCCCTCAGTAGCCTCTTTATCAAATTGATACCCTAATCCTTTTAAGTATCCGATAACTGATTGAGTTCGATTTGTAACAGTTGTATTAGGGATGCCGTTTTGATAATTTTGAGGATCAGCCAATTTAGAAGCATCGACTTTATTATTAGAATTATGGGTGATTTCAGCATTAGTGTCTTCATCAATATAATGAACAGTGATGTTTTCATGAAGAGTATAAGGTATCCAAACGTTGATTTGAGCAGAACCTTGATTATTGTTTTTAGCAACTAAACTGCTTAAGAAATCAGAAGATGGGGTAATTGCTGAAATACCATTAGAATCAGCAGTAACTTTAAATCCATCCTCAGTACCAATAATATGTACTACACCATTCTTGTTCAGGTAATAGTTATCAGAAATTTGATTCTTAATAATACCGTTATCATATGAGATAGCAGGGAAGGATTGATTGTCTTGGACTGACCAATCTGACCATTTAGTAGAAGTGCCGTTAGGATCCTCAACTAAATCAATGGTTCTTGTTCTGGTATATGAAACTGAAGCTGTGTAGTTAGGGGATGCTGTTTCAGCATTTGCTGGAACTACCGCATTAGGATCACTGATGCCTGTAAAGTTTTGAGCTTTAGGGCCATTTTAGTAGTAGCCTTTGATTACTTCATTTACAGTAGCAGTTTGTGCTTGTTTTTCTGTTTTACGGATAAAGTGGAGAACAAAGTTTTGATCTTTAGTTTCATCATTATCAAAGTTGCCATATGAGATCTTACTGTAATCATCACTAGAAACTGAACCAGCTCCAGTAACACCATTAAATTTAAAGTAATGGTTTGTTAAGAATTGAACAACTGCATCTGCACCCTTAAATGAAATTGCTTGTTTGGTGGAATCATCATTAGCGTAGCTGTATTCGTCAGTAAATTCATCCTGTTGGTGATTAGCTGTTAAATAAGTACTTAATGGTTCATTAGTAGTGTCATCCCAGAAGGTTACAGATGCCTTTTCTGGAGCATAGTAATAAACATTGTATGTTAATACTGTGACACCATTTTCTTTTGTAACTTTTGCAGTTGTCTTGCCAACATTGATTTCTCCGTCTTCACTAATAGAAGTTGTAACTACTGGAATTGAATCTAGAGATTTAATAGTGTAATGGCTATCCTTGGTATTAGGTGATGCAACACTTTCAAATTCTTGTGAATGAGACCAAGCTCCCCAGTGAATGCCAGTTTTGTCGAAATTATTTATACCTGTGCGAGTATAAGTTATTTCTTTAATTTGTTGAGTAGCGGCAATTTGGCCTTTTCTAGTTCCGTTACCATAGATAATAATTAATAATTTCTTTAACAGTCTTATTTTCTGTGACCGTTTGATTACCACTATCTGAGTAAGAATTACCAGGTTGACTTAGTGATGTTTGCGGTAATGTTATTTTAATACCTTTAGCAGTTAAATTTAAATCCGAAGCATATGAACCATCACCTGTTTTTTAGGTATTTGGGTCTTGAAGTAAATATAGATAGGTTGCTTAGAATAATCTTTATTGCCGACCTTGAATGGCCCTTCAGATTTGATGACTAAAGTTTTTTATCACTAGGAACCTGATCTTGAATAAACTTGGATAGATCAGCATTGTAATTTTTATAATGGTAATTAGCGACATTTAATGGGTAGCCATTTTGATCTACAATTTCATCATCAGCAACAAGATATGCTGCTATTGAGTTTGGAATGATAACTTGACCACCATTGAATTTGGCATTTAAGTTCAAATCGTTTAAATTCTTTTTGTTGTAATTTAAGTAAATACCCCAGCCAATTGTATTTGAATTTGGATCGAGACCAAAGCAAACATATTTAACTAGTGGGTGACTTTCTTCATAAGTAAGCTTAGGAGCAGGTCTTAAATTAATAGATGCTTCTTTAGAGATAATGATTTTATCGTTATGAGAAATAGTTATAGGCATCTCAATGGTTTTGTCTTCTGTAACTATTTCTTTAGGCATAACAGATGCAGTTATGTCAAACTTGCCATGATCATAATTATTTTTTGCAGTTAATTCGAAAAGACCTTTTCCTTTATTTGATATTTCAAATTTAGATGATGAATCATCAGCAAGCGGTGTTTGATCATAGTTAAAGTTTTGAACTGATCCAAATTGTACGGAATATTTATCCCCCTTTTTTAACATCTTGAAATTCAGGACTAGTAACTTCAACTTTGACCTAACCTTGACCACCGATGACAGAGTGCTTTTGTTGGTCTTCAGTTGAAGTATCATAAATAGTCTCTACCTTAGTAGAATTATCTAAATTCCTTTGAGTTTTATTTTCTGCTAATAATTTAGGATCAGTTAATGAAGGCTGTTTTTTAATCTTTAAAGTAGCAGTTGCTTCATCATTTTTACTTGCAGCAGTTTGTTCATTAGCTGCAGTAGAATTATTTTCTTCCTTTACTTGTTGAGACTGACTAGGTTGATCAACTTTTTCTACATGTTCATCTTGATTTGGAGTTGATTGAGATTGACTATCAACTTCTTCAGTTTTTGCCTCTGAAGTTTGAGTATTATTTTCAACATCAGCATGAACAAGTTGACCATTACTTAAGAAAAAGGTAGTGCCGAGAGCAACAGCAGCTAAACCAACAGATAATTTTCTAAAACCAAATTTTTGCTTACCGTTAAGTTTAGCGTTGAAGCTTAAATCATTTTTATGTTTCATTCCTTAAACTCCTTGTATTTTAGAAATTTGAAAGATTAGATATTAAAAGTTATATAACGTTTATTATCAGCGTTAACACTTTTAACTTAGCGCAAAAAATAACAATGATACTCAATAATTGTAATTCTTTTGTAAAACTAATAATCTGTAAAAAGCGAGTCGACTAACTATAAGAAAATAATATTAGAAAAATTACTTTAATTTAATAACAGAGGGCAAATAAAAAGAGCAACATCAAGCTGCTCTTTTTATATCAGTAATATGTTATCAATTTTATTTTTGGTTAATTCGAAATCGCCACTGCTGTAACAACAAATGCAGCAAGCATAGCAACTGTAAAACCAACAATTCCTAATAATATATTCAATTCAGTCATCTTCTTCTATATCTGTCATGTTTCTATATGTGGTACATGAATAGTTTAACATAAAAAGAAGATGATGACTCAATTATTTGAAAACGCTTTTATTCTTTTAAATCGACAAAAGGTGCATGACAGAATCTTGCCAAGTCTTCAGGATTTAAGAAAACGCTTCTACCTAATTCACCACTTGAAACGGCAATTTCTTCGTTGCCTTTCATAGAATCATCTAGATAAATAGGTAGTTTTTCTTTGAAGTAAATGCCAATTGGCGTATTAGCTCCATGAACATAGCCAGTAGTTTTAGCTAATTTCTTCAAAGGAAGCATTTCACACTTTTTGTTGCCAGAAACTTTGGCTAATTTTTTCATGCTTAAGTGCTCTGTAATTGGAACAACACCAACTAATGGACCAGTTTTATTTCCTTCACAGACTAACGTTTTGTAGACTAAATGCTCTTTGTCTTCTAGAATAGAAGTGTCCATCTGTGCAACGCCACCTTTATCTTTGGTGACTGCAAATGAAGCTTGACGATATTTGATCTTATTTTGATCTAAGATCTTTTCAACTAAAGTTTTTTCAAGTTTGTTTTTTTTATTCTTTTTCTTTGACATATTTATCACCTTTATCATGATAGCATTGTACAAAGAAAATCTCAAAAGGAGATTACTATAATGAAATTATTAATTATTAAAATCGATACTAGTCAAGAAGTAGAAGATGCTTTAAGCATTTATGCTATGGATAATTTGAATGCCTTAGGCGTTGAATCTAGAAACCGCAGCGATTTTGAACAAGCTGGCTGGCTACATGATTCAACTGTTGTTGATATGGACGATATCAAGGATTTGCCTAAAGATACTTATTTCTACGCATACTTTGATGAAGAAGCAGATAAAGATGAATTGGCTAAAAAGTTCCAAGAAAAGATGCAAGAACTTAAGGGCTATGGTCTTAATATTGGGGATGCCAAAATTACTACCTCTTATATTGAAGACCAAGATTGGAACACGGCTTGGCAAAAGTACTACCATGTGATCAACTTCTCTCGTCACTTGGCTATTGTTCCTAAATGGGAAGACTATAAGCCTGCCTTTAAGGATCAACAATTAATTAAGCTTGATCCAGGTTTGGCCTTTGGTACCGGTAATCACAAGACTACTCAATTAGCAATGATGGGGCTTGAACGCGCAATCGTTAAGAAGCCAATTAGCGTAGTTGATGTAGGTACTGGTTCAGGTATCTTGGCAATCGCTGCTTCAAAACTTGGTGCAACAGACATTTTAGCTACTGATATTTCTGATGAATCAATGACCGCCACAGAACAAAACTCAGCTTTAAATGATATTAAAAATATTCGTGTTCAAAAAACTAGCTTATTAGCAGATGTAAATGGAAAATTTGATATTATCGTGGCTAATATTTTAGCTGAAATTTTACTTGAACTTATTCCGCAAATGGATGCTCACTTAAATGAAGGTGGACAGGTTATCTTCTCAGGAATTGATTACTTACAATTGCCTAAGATTGAAAAATCATTAGATGAAAATGGTTTTAAGATTGATCTTACCATGAAGCAAGGTCGTTGGGTTGGACTTGCTATCACTAGAAAAGAAAAATAATCGTGGTAAAATATTATCAATTAAATTAAACTTTGATGAGAGGCACGAATTTTTAATGAGAAAAATAGGGGATAAAATTAAGAACATTCCGATAATCAAAAAATTAAACACCTATCAATGGATGCCGCTTATCTGGTGGAGTATTTTAGTGGCAATCTTGCCTTACATTTCAAGTCTTCTTCACGTGTCAATTGTTTGGCGTGAGGGAATATTATTTATGATAATTAATAGTTTGATCGCTTATCATGTTGGTAATTTAATCTTGAAATTAAAGCTTAAAAAATGGTGGCTTTTATTGTTGCCGATCATTTTTTGCTTAGCAATTCTGCCTAAATTTGCTTTATATAATTTAATGTTTGGCTTGATTTATCTAATAATTGAAGCCTTTGGCTTAATGAATAAAAATATTTACCGTTAGAAGGGATGACCAGAATGTCTAAATACATTGAAATGACGCATGATCAAGTGATTGATACTTGTAAAAAGTATATGAATAATGATCAGGTTGCTTTTGTAGAGAAGGCATATGAATTTGCAAATAAAGCACATGCTGGCCAAAAACGGGCATCCGGACAACCTTATATTATTCACCCAACGCAAGTTGCAGGAACTTTGGCTACGCTTGGCCTAGATCCGGATACAATTGCTGCAGGTTTTTTGCATGATACTGTTGAGGATACACCGGTTACCAATGATGAATTAAAGGAAAAATTTGGCGAAGACGTTGCTTTTATTGTCGATGGTGTAACCAAATTAAACAAATATGAGTACAAGTCTCACCAAGAATTTTTAGCAGAAAATCACCGTAAAATGTTAATTGCGATGGCTAAAGATTTGAGAGTAATCATGGTTAAGTTGGCCGATCGTTTGCATAATATGCATACTTTGCAACATTTGCGTCCTGATAAGCAACGCCGGATCGCCTCAGAAACAATGGATATCTATGCACCACTAGCTGATAGATTAGGTATTGGTACTATCAAGTGGGAATTGGAAGATATGAGTTTCCACTACTTAAATCCTGAGGCTTACTACCGCATCGTTAACTTAATGGATGTTAAAAGAAGTCAAAGAGAAAAGTATATCGCTGATACCATTAAGACTCTGAGAAAGACCTTGGATGAATTAGGCATTAAGTATGAAATCTATGGTCGTCCTAAGCATATTTACTCCATTTATAAAAAGATGGTTAATAAGCATAAGGATTTTGATGAAATCTACGATTTGCTTGCTGTCCGAGTAATTGTGAAAAATGTCCGTGATTGTTATGCTGTTTTAGGTGCTGTGCATACAGAATGGAAGCCAATGCCCGGGCGTTTTAAAGATTATATTGCTATGCCAAAGGTTAACGGCTATCAATCCTTGCATACAACTATCATTGGACCTGGCGGTCGTCCACTAGAAATTCAGATTAGAACTGAACAAATGCATGAGGTTGCTGAATACGGTGTTGCCGCACACTGGGCATACAAACGTGGTAACTTCACTGGTGTGCAAGAAAGCTCTTCTGGTGAAAAGCTAGACATGGTTCGTGAAATTCTTGAATTGAAGGATGAAACTAAAGATGCCGGCGAATTCATGAAGTCAGTTAAGAGTGATATCTTCTCTGACCGTGTTTACGTCTTCACACCAAAGGGTGAAGTTTACGAATTGCCAAAGGGTTCTGTAACTTTGGACTTTGCATACGCAATTCACACCCAAGTAGGTAGCCATGCGGTTGGTGCCAAAGTAAATAACAAGTTGGTTCCACTTGACTACAAGTTGAGAAACGGTGACGTCATTGAAATTATGACGCAAACTAATGCCACTCCTTCACGTGACTGGGCCGATATGGTTAAGACCTCAAGAGCACGTAACAAGATCCGTCGTTACTTCAGAGGCCAAGACCGTGAAGAAAGCACCACTCACGGTGAACAAATGGTAGCTAATATGATTCGTGAAGAAGGACTTGCTCCTAAAGACTTCATGGATAAAGAGCACGTTGAAAAATTGTTGGATCACTTTAACTACCATACTGAGGAAGAATTGTATGCTGCAGTTGGTTTTGGTGATTTATCAGCTCAAGCCGTTGTTAACCGTTTGACCGTTGACTTACGTCGTGAAGACGAAAAGCAAAAGCAAAAAGAATTAGAAGAAAAGATCCTTAATTCTGGTCAGCAGTCTATTCAAGATGAGCAACCAAAGAAAAACTCTAGTTCTACAATGAAGGTCAAGCATAAGAATGGCGTCATGATTCAAGGCGTTAGTGATTTGATGCTTCATTTAGCTAAATGTTGTAACCCTGTTCCTGGTGACAAGATCATCGGTTATGTTACTAAAGGCCGCGGAGTGACTATCCATAGAACCGATTGTAGAAATATTACTAAGGAAGCAGAAGAGCAAGGCCGTTTAATTGATGTTGAATGGGAGAATGTTGAAGAAAACAGCGTTCAATCATTTAATGCGAATATCGAAGTCTTTGGCTACAATCGTTCTAACTTGCTCAGTGATGTAATTAATAAGTTGAATTCACTTACTAAGAATATTAATAATATTTCAGGTAAGGTTAATGAAGACAACATTGCTCATATGTATGTGACAGTTGCAGTTAAGAATTCACAGCAGCTTGATGAGATTTTAAGCAAGTTGCGTGATATTCCAGATGTTTATGAAACTAAGAGGTCAGATAATTAATGCGAGTTGTAATTCAGAGAGTTAACCATGCTCAAGTAAATATCGACGGTAAAACCGTTGGTAAAATTGGCAAGGGTTTTATGTTATTAGTCGGCATCAAAAATGGGGATGAACTTCCAGTTGTGAAAAAAGCAGCTGATAAGATTGCCAAGATGCGTATTTTTGAAGATGAAAATGGTAAGACTAATTTATCTTTGAAAGATGTTGGCGGTGAAATTTTGAGTGTTAGTCAATTTACTTTATTGGCTAATACTAAGAAAGGCAATCGTCCTAGTTTTGTTGAAGCAATGCGTCCACCAAAGTCAAAAGAACTTTGGGAAGATTTCAATAAAGAACTTGAGCAAGATGGCTTCCATGTTGAGACCGGTGAGTTTGGTGCTGACATGCAAGTTAGCTTAGAAAACGATGGTCCATTCACAATTGTGTTAGATCTTTAGAGAAAATCGCTTTCAAAGGTTGACTTTAATACAATAAAAATATAAGCTAAAAAAGAATTATCGATGACAAAGAATGAAGATTAGCAAAGATCTATTTAAAGAGACTGCTCATTGTGGTGAGAGAGCAGATAGATTGCGGTCTGTGACACCTTTAACAGATAATGGATCGTCTGGCGAGCGTTAATCGCAGCAACCAAAAAGGTGGTACCGTGCTAATTTGAGCGCCCTTGATTTAGTTCAAGGGCGCTTTTTTTATTATTAAAGTTATCAAAATAAAAAAGGATGATTAAATGAGAGTACAAAAACCAAAAGGTACAGTCGATATTTTGCCTGAACAATCCGGTTCATGGCAAAAGGTCGAAGAAACTGCAAGAAATTTCTTCAACCGCGCCAACTACCGTGAAATTCGTACGCCAAGTTTTGAAAATTACGAAATTTTCTCACGTTCAAGCGGCGATAGTTCTGAAATCGTAGAAAAGCAAATGTATGACTTCAACGATAAAGGTGGTCGTCATATTGCTCTTCGTCCAGAAGGAACTGCCGGCGTAGTTCGTGCCTACGTTGAAGACAAGATGTACGCACCAGAAGTAGTAAAGCCATTTAACGTATTTTACATGGAATCTACTTTTAGATATGAACGTCCTCAAGCAGGTCGTCAACGTGAATTCCACCAAATCGGTGTAGAAAGTTTTGGTTCAAGCAATCCACTTTCTGATGTTCAAACCATTATGATGGGTCACGATTTGCTTGCAGAATTGGGCGTTAAGAACTACCAACTTCACATCAACACTTTAGGTAATGAACAAGTACGTAAGGACTACCACGATGCCCTTGTAAACTACTTCACTCCAGTTAAGGATGAATTATCTGAAGATTCTCAAAGAAGATTACGTGATAATCCTCTTCGTATCTTGGATTCTAAGGATGATCGTGATAAGAAGTTCTTACCAGATGCACCTAAGATTCGTGATTTCTTGGATGATAATTCTAAGGCTAACTTTGAATCAATCTTGAAGATGCTTGATCAATTAGGTATTGATTATGTGATTGATGATGATTTGGTTCGTGGTCTTGATTATTACACTGGCGTTATTTTCGAGTTCATGGTTGAAGATAAGAGTCTTTGGGAATCAGCAACTACCATTTTGGGTGGTGGTCGTTACGATCATTTGGTTGAAGAATTCAATGGTCCACAAACTCCAGCTGTAGGTTTTGGTATTGGTGAAGAAAGATTAATGCTTGTTCTTGAAAAGCAAAATCCAGCTTTGTTTGAAAATAAAGGCATTGATTTCTTCATTACTAATATCGGTGATGGCACTGCTCAAAAGGCTATCGAAATTGCTAGAAGCTTGCGTAAGCAAGGCTTTGAAGCTGATTTTGATGTTAACCAGAAGAAGCTTAAGGGCCAATTCAAGAAGGCTGACCGTGAAGGTGCCAAGTATGTAATCACTTTAGGTGAAAAAGAACTTGAAAATGGCATCTTGAATGTTAAGCGTTTAGCTGACGGTAAGACCATTGATCTTAGCCTTGAAGATATTAATGATATGAATAAAGTAATGAAAGAATTAAAGGACTAGTAATAATGGAAAAAATCGAAAAAAGAACAGATTATTGTGGCAATATTACTGAAAAATATATTGGTGAAAATGTAAACCTTTATGGTTGGGTACAACGTGTACGTAACCTTGGTAACTTGGTATTTATCGATTTACGTGACCGTGCAGGTATCGTACAAATCGTTGTTAACAAGGACTCCGGTAAGAAGTTAATGGACATTGCCGACTCACTTGGTAATGAATACGTACTTCAAGTTAAGGGTAAGGTAGTTAAGCGTTCAGAAGTAAACCCTGACATGAAGACTGGTCAAGTTGAAGTTGATGCAACTGATATTATTGTTTTGAACAAGGCTAAGAACCCTCCATTTGAAATTAAGAATGGCGTTGAAATTTCAGAACAAACTAGATTGAAGTATCGTTACCTTGACCTTCGTCGTCCAGAAGTTCAACAAGCTATTATCTTACGTTCAAAGATTTTGCGTGCTACTCACGAATTCTTTGATGAAAATGGCTTTATCGATATTGAAACTCCAATTTTAGGTAAGTCATCTCCAGAAGGTGCGCGTGACTACTTAGTTCCATCAAGAATTTACCCAGGTAGCTTCTACGCACTTCCACAATCACCACAATTGTTCAAGCAATTGCTCATGGGTGCTGGCTTTGACAAGTACTACCAATTGGCTCGTTGTTTCCGTGACGAAGACCTTCGTGGTGACCGTCAACCAGAATTTACTCAAATCGATATGGAAATGTCATTTGCAGACGAAGAAACTATTCAAGGCTACACTGAAGGTCTTTTGAAGAAGATTATGAAGGACGTTAAGGGCATCGACCTTAAGACTCCAATTAAGCGTATTTCATGGACCGATTCAATGAACAAGTACGGTTGTGATAAGCCTGATACTCGTTACGGTATGCTTATTCATGACTTAAGCCCAATCTTTAAGGACAGCGACTTCAAAGTCTTCTCAGGTGCAATCGCTGATGGCGGTTTTGTTAAGGGTATCGCTGTTAAGAATGGTGCTAAGGAATACTCACGTAAGAAGATCGACCAAAAGGCAGAATTCATCAAGCGTTTCCATGCAAAGGGCTTAGCTTGGGTTAAGTTTGAAGGTGGCGAATTCTCAGGTCCTGTTGCTCGTTTCTTAACTGACGAAAACAAGGAAGCTTTGAAGAAAGAATTCGATCTTGAAGGCGGAGAATTAGTTGTATTCATCGCTGATAAGTGGAAGGTCTGCTGTGACAGTTTGAACCACCTTCGTCGTGAATTTGCTAAGGAAACTGGCATTATTCCAAAGGGCGTTTACGACTTTGTTTGGGTTGTTGACTGGCCATTATTCGAATACGATGAAGGTCTTGGTCGTTGGGTAGCAGCTCACCACCCATTCACTATGCCAGACGACAAGGGTGTAGAACTTTTGACTACTGAACCACACAAGGCACATGCTCGTAGTTACGATATCGTAATGAACGGTGACGAAATGGGTGGTGGATCAATCCGTATCCACAAGCGTTCAATCCAAGAAAACATGTTCAAGGCATTAGGCTTTACTGAAAAGCGTGCTTATGAACAATTCGGTTACTTGCTTGACGCCTTAGACATGGGCTTCCCACCTCACGCAGGTTTGGCAATCGGTCTTGACAGATTCGCTATGATGCTTGCTGATAAGGACAACATCCGTGACGTATTGGCATTCCCTAAGAACGCTAGTGCTTCAGAACCTATGATGCACGCTCCAGCTCCAGTTGCAGATCAACAATTGAATGACTTGGGTATTGAAGTTGAAGCTAAGTATGAAGATAGTGTCAAGGCAGCTGAAAAGCGTCTTGAAGATTTAGCCGCTGAAGATGCTAAAGAAAACTCAACTTGGAATAAGTAGAATAAAAGACAAATAAAAAAGAGCGATCGTTGGATCGCTCTTTTTTAGTATGGATTTATAAGTTATTAACAAAGTCAGTAATTCGACGAAGACTTTCTTGTAATTGCTCAGTTGATGAAGCGTAGGAAAGTCGAACGTATCCCTCGCCACCTTTACCAAAGTAACGGCCAGGGGTAACACCAACTTTTGCTTTTTGAGCTAATTCATATGCAAAGGTTTCATCATCAGTACCATATTTTTCAGGAATCTTGGCAAAGATGTAAAAGGCACCTTGTGGAGTGGCCATTTCAAAGCCTAACTTCTCCAAACCAGTTTGCATAAATTGCAAGCGACTTTCATAAATCTTGCGTGATTGAATTGGATTATCTTGGCCATTATTTAAAGCTTCTACAGCAGCCATTTGAACATTGTCTGTTACTGAGGTTACTAAAAAGGCATTGATTTTGCGAATGCTTTGCATGATTTGCTTTGGACCAGCAATATAACCTAAACGCCAACCAGTCATTGCATATGCCTTAGATAAACCTGAAATAAGGATGTTGTGCTCAGGAATATATTCTGAAAGTGAATGGTGTTCGGCATTGCCGTAAACTAATTCAGCGTAGATTTCATCAGTGACAGAGAAGATCTTATATTCTTTAATAACTTCAGCTAAAGCCTTCAATGTCTCTGCTGGGTAAACACGGCCGGTTGGATTAGATGGATCAGTTAAGATGATTGCTTTTGCGCCTTTACCACGACCCTCTAAAACATGACGCAAATGTTCAGGGGTTAAAATAAAGCCATCTTTCTTAGTATCAATCTGAACAGGGATTGCACCAGTCATCTTAATTAATTGGAAATATAATGCCCATACAGGAGTAGGTACTAAAATCTTATCACCAGGATTTAACAAGGTCATAAATACATCGTTTAAAGCACCAGTAGCTCCGACAGTAACGCAAATTTCGCTTTTTGGATCATAATGAACACCGATTGAACGGTCAAGATAGTTGCTGATGGCGTCAAGAAGTTCCGGCTTTCCGGCTTGAGGAGCATAGTGCGAATCATCAGCTTGAATATCAGCGATGGCCGCTTGCTTAACATGTTCAGGTGTAGCAAGGTCAGGCTCACCGATAGTTAATTTGATAATACTAGGGATACCTGAAACCTTTTGATCAAATGCCCGAATTTTTGAAGCAGATAAATTATTAAGTCTTTTGTTAATAATTGAATTTAAATCATTAGATAAATTTGGCATATATGAAGTTCCTTTCTGTATTACTTAAATTTTATAGGACCAATTTATATATGACAACCTTTTTATATGCAAATTAAAAAAGAAATGAACCTAGTCATTTCTTTGAATGCTCCAAAATTTGGTTTGGATTAATATAGATCGTTTTTTTGGTAGATAAATCTTTTAATCTTAATGGTGAATAAGGAATCATTTTGCTAATTTGAGGCTTTTTAAGAAAAATCGGTTCGTCAACTACTTTAATTGTTTTAACCTTGGGATATGAAGTTGCTTGTTTATTAAAACTACAGGATGAAAGGGTAATCAATAATAGACAAGAAACTATTATCTTTGCTATGAATCTCACTTTTTTATTTTATCCTCCAAAATCTAACCCCTATAAATTATTCTACTATTTTCTGGAATGAGATAAAATGAAAACGAATGATTTTAGAAGAGGAACAAAAGAAATGACACGAATAACAGTTTATTTAACAGGCGGAATTGCGGCTTATAAAGCTGTTCAAGTCGTTCGTAATTTAGAAAAACAAGGGCATGATGTTTGGGTAGTGATGACCAAAAATGCAGAGCATTTTGTAACGACTAATACTTTGGCAGCTTTAACAAAATATCCGGTTTTAGATGATTTATGGGAAAAAGAAAATGAGGCTAGCATCCCTCATGTGCACTTAGCGCGTTGGAGTCAATTAGCTTTGGTTGTCCCTGCAACAGCAAACTTTATCAGTAAAATGGCTAATGGAATTGCAGATGATGCAGCTAGTACAACTATTTTGGCAACAAAAGCACCTAAATTAGTTGTGCCTGCTATGAATGATCAAATGTGGAATAATCCTGCAACCAAGCGCAATGTATCACTTTTAAAAAGAGATGGCGTTCATGTAATGGAACCAGCCACAGGGATGCTTGCTGAAGGTTATGTTGCTAAAGGCAGAATGCCTGAACCTGAAGAAATTACAGCTTGGGTAGAGAATATCTTGAATCAAAATAAGATCCTGAAAAATAAAACAGTCATAGTAACAGCTGGTGGAACACAAGAGGCAATCGATCCAGTTCGTTTTATTGGCAATCGTTCAAGTGGAAAAATGGGGATTGCTATAGCCCAAGAAGCAGCAGATGCTGGTGCACAAGTAAAGTTGATTTATGGCAATGTTTCAGTTGAACTACCTAAGGCAGGCAATATTGAATTGATTCATGCAGCAAGTAGTGAAGAGATGTTAACTGCAGTGAAGAGAGAATTTGAGCAGGGGGATGCTTTGATTATGGCTGCAGCGGTAGCAGATTGGCGAATGGCAAAGGTGGCCGACCATAAATTAAAGAAAGATCCTGAGCAAAATACTTTATCTTTAACTCTAGTAAAAACTAAGGATATTTTGCGTGAAGTCGCGCGTCATAAAAAGGCAAATCAAGTAGTAGTTGGCTTTGCAGCGGAAACGAATGATTTACTTAAAAACGCACAAAAGAAATTAATGAGTAAGGGTGCAGATATGATTGTAGCCAATGATGTTTCGAAGAATGTTTTTGGTAATGATCAAGACCAAGTCGTTATTTTAGAGCAAAACAATACAAGGATAGATAAATGGCCATTGATGT
Organism: Lactobacillus gallinarum; assembly: GCF_002160635.1. NCBI lineage: Bacteria > Bacillati > Bacillota > Bacilli > Lactobacillales > Lactobacillaceae > Lactobacillus > Lactobacillus gallinarum. Next base: position 80,862 of record NZ_NFKZ01000005.1, on the reverse strand, counting down.
CTAAGCAGGCAATTGCGAAGGGTTTAATAAAAAAGATCGCCGATAAGCTCAAATAATATTCATATACACATTATTTTGAAGGATAATGTAACACTTTTGTAAAATAACGCATGAAATTATGTGCAAGTGCTTTAGATGCCTTACTTTTTAGCTGGTAAAAATAACATCTCAAAAATAACATCTTAATTTACTAGATTGTTTAAATATTTAAAAATAGTATTATAGGTTGTGGGAATTAAGAGACTGAAGAGAAAGAGTTGATGAAACGTAAATCAGCTCTTTTTTTTATAACTATATTTGTATATTATATATACTTTAGCTAAGCAAATAATAAAGCTATAATAGTTGCTTTATATCAATGCTTAAGCTGAAGAAAAAGATGTTGAACCCCATACGAAAAAATAAATATATGTATAGGATTTGATTATACTTTGATGTATGCTAAATATAGCATGGAAGTAAAAAGCTATTCATGGATTGATTTTTGAAAAGTAGAGACATCTAAAACAAAGGTATAGAGGTGTGAAAGTGTGAAATTTGGAAAGACTTTGACGCTTAATAACGGAGTAGAAATTCCTCAAATTCAATTGAGAACTTGGTTAATCAATAATGATGATGTTAGAAAAACAGTACGCCAGGCAATTGATGTTGGCTACCGTGCCTTTGATACTGCCAAGGACTACGGCAATGAAAGGGGAGTCGGTAAAGGTATTTGGAACTCCGATATTGAACGTAGTGATATATTTTTAACAACTAAGTTGCCAACTGCGGTTAAAGACTATGAAGGTACTAAGGAAGCGATAGACGAAGCCTTAGACCGTTTTGGCTTGAAGTATATTGATTTATTGCTTATTCATTCACCGCAAAACCTTGGATTGAAATAAATCGAACCAACGACCGCCATTTTGAAGGAAATCTAGAAAATTGGCGTGCAATGGAGGAAGCTGTAAAAGCAGGTAAGGTTAGATCAATTGGCGTATCTAATTTTTTGCAAGAAGACGTGGCAAACATTGTCAATAATGGCACGATAAAGCCTGTAGTTAATCAAATTGAGGTCCATATTAATAAGGTACCAATGGATTTGATGAAATATTGCAATGATTTGGATATTAAAATTGAAGCTTATTCACCATTAGCACATGGACGATTACTTAAAGATCCGAAAATAAATAAATATGCAAAGAAATATAATGTAAGTCCGGCTCAATTAATGTTAGCCTTTGATTTACAGCTTGGATGCATTGTATTGCCAAAGAGCGATAATGTTGCGGAAATGAAAGAAAATTTGAATATCAATTTTCAAATTAGTGATGAGGATATGAAAAAATTGGTCAAGCTCAAGGAGAATGACCAAAATGTAGCTGTTTAATAAGTATCGCGATAAGCGATACTTATTTATTTTAAGAAAGAAAAATGAACGAAATAAAATTAATAGCAATCGATATTGATGGGACCTTAGTTAATTCTAAAAAAGAAATAACGCCAACAGTTAAAAAAGCCGTTTTGGCTGCTAGAGATGAAGGTAAACGAATAGTTATTTGTACAGGTCGTCCTCTATCTGGTGCACAGCGGTATTTAGATGAACTAGGCTTAAATAAGCAAGATAATGAGTATGTGGTCAGTTTTAATGGGGCAGTAGTTGAATCAACCAATGGTCAGGTTATTTTCAAACAAGGCTTGAAATATGATGATTATATTGATCTTGAAGCAATTGCACGTAAATTGAACTTGCATTTTCACAGCGTAAGCCTAGATCGAATTTACACAGCTAATCGAGATTTAGGACATTATACAATTTATAATTCGCGTGTAGTTAAATTAGAAGTGTCTTATCGAACTCAAGAAGAGATGCGCCACATTCCACTTATTAAATGTATGTATATTGATGATCCAGATTACTTAGATAGTAAAATTACGAGTCCATTATTTCAAAAGATGAAGGATCGGGTAGTTTTTTCTAAAACTGAGCCATTTTATTATGAAGCGACTGCAGCCGGAGTTGATAAGGGGACTGGACTAAGAAGACTGTGCGATTATTTGAAAATCGCTCCCCAAAATGTTATGGCTTTAGGTGATCAGGCAAATGATGCACCCATGCTAGAATATGCTGGTGTCGGAGTGGCAATGGGCAATGCAGTTGATTATACTAAAGAGCATGCCGATGCCGTAACCGCTGATTGTGATCATGATGGCGTAGCTCTTGCAATTAATAAATTTGCAAAATAGATGTTAATTTAAACAAATTAGTAGTATCTTGACTTAAGAAAAGAATACTTAAATAGAAGTTAATAAAGATGAGTAAAGCAAAAATTTTAGTTTTAGGTGGCTTAAGAGACGACGCCTTGACAGACTTAAAAGAAGTATGTGATATAACTATTGGACCTGTAGGTCATCGTCCAGATGATGATCGCCAATGGGTTTTAGATCATATCGCCGAATATGATGGTGTAATTGTTGCTAAGATGATTTTTGATAAGCAAATGATCGACGCAGCCAAGAATTTAAAAATAATTTCAACATATGGTGTTGGCTTTGATCATGTAGATACGGAATATGCAAAGGAAAAGGAAATTGTAGTTTCAAATTGTCCTGAAAGTGTTCTGCGTCCAACTGCTGAATTAGCTCTAACAATGATTTTAGCTTCTGCACGTCGAATTCGTTACTATGATCATACTTTATGTGAAGGCGTATTTTTAAATGCTGATGAATATGATAATCAAGGCTATTCAATCGAAGGCAAAACCTTGGGAATTTTAGGCATGGGTAGAATCGGTCAGCAAGTTGCTCGTTTTGCTAAGGCATTGGGGATGAAGATTATCTATCATAATCGTCATCAACTTGATGAAAAAATTGAAGCGGAACTTGATGCTAAGTATGTTGACTTTGATGAATTAATTAAGAATGCTGATTTCTTAAGTTTACATGCTCCTGCAACCGATGAAACTTACCACATTATTAATGCCGATGTGTTTAAACAAATGAAGGACACTGCATTTTTAATCAATGTAGCTCGCGGTTCTTTAGTTGATAGTGACGCTTTGATTTCTGCTTTAAAGAATGATGAAATTGCTGGTGCAGCATTAGATGTCTTTGAAAATGAGCCACATCCTAGACAAGAATTAGTGGAGATGGACAATGTAATTATGACTCCACATGTTGGTTCAGCTACTCATGTTGCTAGATTTAATTTATCTAAAGAAGCAGCCAATAATGTTTTATCCTTCTTTAAGGATGGCAAAGCCATCAATCAAATTAATTAAAGACAATATAAAAAACAGCAATTTTGAAATTGCTGTTTTTATTTTACATAATTTTGGGTATGTTAGTCGTGATCGAGTTGGCTGTGATGGTAGCCGTAGACAAAGTAAATAACAGTTCCAATTACTAGCCAAATGACAGCCATTAGATATACTTCAGAACTTAAATGACAAATCATAAAGATACAGATTAAACTAGAAATAATAGGTAAGTATGGATAACCTGGAACTTTGAAGCCATCGTTGGTAATATCTGTTCTTTTTCTTAGTTTTAAAATACCGAAAGATACTAACGTAAAGGCAAAAAGAGTACCGAAGTTAACCAAGTTAGCTAATTGATCTACTGAGAAGAATGCTGCACCAAGAGCAATAATAATAGTTACTACTACTAATGCGTTTTGAGGAGAATTGTGTTTTTTGTCTAACTTGCTGAAAGTAGTTGGAAGCAGGCCATCTCTAGCCATGGCATAAATTAAACGAGAACTTGAATAAATCATAGTCAACATCATAGTAGCCATTCCGAGCATTGCCCCAAATGACAGCAATTCTGCCACCCAATTTTGGTGAACGTATTGTAAAGCAAAAGCAACAGGGTTAGAAACGTTTAATTTGGTATAGTTAACCATTCCTGTTAAGACAATTGATACGCCAAAGTATAGCAGAGCTGCAATTGCTAAAGTACCAATAATTCCTAGTGGCATGTTTTTCTTAGGATTTTTAACTTCGGCAGCGGAAGAAGAAACTACATCGAATCCAAGAAAGGCAAAGAAAACCGTGGTTGCTCCCTTGATTACGCCTGAAAAATGATATGGCAAAAATGGATGATAATTTGCTGGTTTAATAAAGTGTAAGCCGGCAAAGATGAAAATTAAGATAATAGCAATTTTGATAAATACTGCTACGATATTGATCTTAATTGAATTTTTCATTCCTCGAGAAAGCAAAATACTGATCAAGAGAATGATTAAAACGGACACTAGGTCAAAATAAACACCATGACTTAGATCCATTGGTCCTGAAACGGCATGGGGAATTTTGAGGCCGAATGGACTAATAAAAGAGCTGAAATAAGAGGACCAACCAGCGGCTACTGTAGCTACAGAGAGCATGTATTCAAGAATTAAAGCCCAACCGATAATCCAGCCGGCAAATTCACCGTACACAATATTCCCGTATGAATAGGCACTACCAGCAACTGGAATAGCTGAAGCAAATTCGGCGTAACACATCCCTGCAAGCGCACAAACTATAGCAGCTACTACGAATGATAAACTTACACCTGGCCCGGCTAGGGTAGCGGCTACCGTTCCTGGTAAGATGAAAATCCCAGTACCAATTACAGCACCTACCCCGAGGGACATTAAGTCTACTGCATTCATTGTCTTGGCAAATTTAATATCTTTACCCAGATAATTTTGAATGCTTTGTTTTCTGAAAATATTAAATCTCATTACATCATCCCTTAAAATAAAGTTAGATTAATTTTACATTATATTTTTAATTTTTTGAAGAATAAAAAGCCCTATTTTGCAATAAAATAGGACTTTTTGTGTTAATTCTTAATTTTTTGTTTGTACCACTTGAATGAAAAGCAGATCATTGTGACCACACTTAAGCCGGCAATGATTAAAGAGTATTCTTCAAAGATAGTAACAATAACTTGCCATTTTTCTCCCATGTATGAACCTAAAGCTACTAAAATTGTATTCCAGACTAAGCTTCCTAAGGTAGTGTAAATTAAGAACTTAGACATTTTTACTTTTGCGGTTCCTGCTGGAATAGAGATTAAGCTTCGTACGACAGGGATGCAGCGTCCGTAGAAAATAGCGCCTGTGCCATACTTATCAAACCAATTAATGGCCTTTTGTACATCTCCTCTTTTAAAGCCAAGCATTTTGAACGCTTTGTGATCTAGGATGCGTTCTAAACGTTCTTCATTTAGGAACCAACCAACACCGTATAAAATTAAGGCTCCAAGTACTGCACCAATAGTAGAGGCAATAATTGTTCCCACAACTGTCATTTGTGAGTGGTGTGTAGCAAAGCCAGCGAAAGAAAGAATTACTTCGGAAGGAATTGGCGGAAAAACGTTTTCGATAGCAATTAGAAAACTGATGGCCATGTAGCCAAATTGGTTGATTAAGTCAAAAACAAAATTAGTCATCATGTATCCTCTATATTTCTATATCAATGTACATTTAATTTAGCAAATTTTGATATAAATAGCTATGGCTTGTGAGCAAAGTTAATATCTTCTTAAAAAAGCTGTGGTACACTATTACATACGAATTTTTGTTAGGATGAGAATAATGGCAACACAATTAATTGAAAATAAATTAAAACTTTTGCCAGAGAAACCGGGCTGTTATTTGATGAAGGATATTAATGGTACGGTTATTTATGTTGGCAAATCTAAAAATCTAAAAAATAGAGTACGTTCTTATTTTAAAAGCAAACAAGTAGGACGAAGGGTAGAACTTGTTCGTGAAATTAGAGATTATGACATCATTACTGTTTCTACAGACAAAGAAGCCTTTTTATTAGAAATTACTTTAATCAAGAAATACCAACCATATTACAATGTGCAATTAAAGCAAGGGACAGGCTATCCGTATATTGAAATTACACGGGAACATGATCCTCAGACACGTTTAACAAGTATTGTACGTAAAGATGGTGGCTACTATTTTGGGCCTTATCCCAATGTCTATGCTGCACAGGCTACCTTGAAGTTTATTCAAAAAGTTTTTCCATTAAGACGCTGTCATGGTTATCAAGGACGTCCATGTCTTTATTATCATATGGGGCAATGCTTAGGTGCTTGCTTTAAAAAGGTTCCTCAAAAGGAGTACGATGAGCAGATTAAAAAGATCAAACGTTTTTTGAATGGAGATATCGGTGCAGTTAAGCAAGATTTAACTCAAAAAATGGAGCAGGCTTCTGAACAGCTTGAATTTGAAAGAGCTGCGGAGATACGTGATCAGTTAAAATATATTGAAGAAACTGTTGAAAAGCAGAAAATTATTTCTAATGATAATACTCAACGTGATATTTTTAACTATTATGTTGATAAATCATGGATTTCTATTCAGATTTTCTTCTTGCGTCAGGCCAAATTATTGCGGCGTGAGACGCGCATGTTTCCATTGACTGACACCACTGATCCAGAAGACGCCTTTACTTCTTTTATTGTGCAATTTTATGGTCAAAAAAACCGTGTTCTTCCTAAAGAAGTATTGATTCCAGCAGGATTTGATAATGCTACTTTAGCAGAGGTTTTAACAGTACCGGTTAGAACTCCTCAACGTGGTCAAAAGAAGTCCTTGCTTGATATGGCTAAAGACAATGCTAAGTTGAAGTTAGACGATAAGTTTAGATTATTAGAACTAGGCAACCGTAAAACCAAAGGTGCCCAAAAAGAAATCTTCGATGCACTAGGCTTGCCATATGGCCACATTATTGAAAGTTTTGACCACTCGCACATTCAAGGAGCAGATCCAGTTTCTGCTTTAGTAGTATTCAAAGATGGAGAACCTGATAAAACGGCTTACCGTAAATATAAGTTAAAAGGCGAAGTTGAACATCAAAACGGAGGCGATGAAGTTCGCAATACCCGTGAAGTTGTTCGCCGTCGATATGGTCGTTTATTGCGCGAACATAAGAAGATGCCAGATTTGATTTTGATGGACGGTGGTCAAATTCAGGTTGATGCTTGTGAGGATGTTTTGCGTAATGAGCTTAATTTAAATATTCCGGTAGCGGGTATGGTAAAGGATGACAAACACCGGACTAACCATTTGCTGTTTGGTGATCCGATTAACGGCGTGCCATTAAAACTAATACCGTTGAATCCAAAATCTGAAGGCTTTTATTTAATGACTCGAATTCAGGATGAAGTTCACCGTTTTGCCATCACTTTTCACCGTAGAAGACATGCTAAAAATGCTTTATCTAGCCGGTTAGATTCAATTAAGGGAATTGGACCCAAGAGCCGGAATAAGTTATTGCGCAAGTTTGGTTCCTTGAAGAAAATTAAAGAAGCATCAGTGGATGATTTGCGTGCAGCAGGGTTGACATTACCCCAAGCACAAACTGTAAAATTAATGTTGTAAAACCCAGAATTCGCGCTGTTGAGCGTATTTGTGTGGTATAGTATAAAAGTTAGATTGAGACGGAAGGAAGAGATAAACATGCCTACATTTGTTGATCAGACTAAAATTGAAGTCCAAGCCGGAAAAGGCGGCGATGGCATGGTGGCTTTCCGCCATGAAAAATATGTTCCAAATGGCGGACCAGCAGGCGGTGATGGCGGCCGCGGCGGCAGCATTATTTTTGTTGCAGATAGTGGTTTGCGTACTTTAATGGATTTCCGTTACCGACGCAAGTTTAAAGCCGATAGTGGTGAAAATGGTCGAATAAAATCCCAATATGGTCGTGCAGCTAAGGACCTCTACTTGAAGGTACCTGTGGGGACAACCGTTTATGATTTTAATACTGGTGAATTAATTGGCGACCTAGTTGAAAAGGGCCAAGAGTTAGTAGTAGCAAAAGGCGGCCGCGGTGGCCGTGGTAATATTCACTTTGCTACGAGTGTAAATACCGCTCCTGAAATTGCAGAAAATGGTGAACCTGGTGAAGACAGAGTTTTACGTCTTGAGTTAAAGCTCTTGGCTGATGTTGGTTTAGTAGGATTTCCATCAGTGGGTAAATCTACTTTATTGTCAGTAACCACTAAGGCTAAGCCAAAGATTGCAGCCTACCAATTTACTACTTTAACTCCTAACTTGGGAATGGTAATTCTACCAGATGGTCGTGACTTTTCAATGGCCGATTTGCCAGGTTTAATTGAAGGAGCTAGCCAAGGCGTAGGACTTGGTATTCAATTTTTGCGTCACGTTGAAAGAACTAAGGTAATTTTGCACTTAGTGTCAATGGACCCTAATAATGGTCGTGAAGCAATTGAAGACTATCACACCATCAAAAACGAGCTGAAAAATTACGAAACAGATTTATCCAAAAAGCGAGAACTAATTGTTGCCTCTCAAATGGATATTCCTGGTGCGGAAGAAAAGCTTGCCGCATTTAAGAAGGCATTAAAAGAAGAGGAAAACAATGAACCTGTTTATGAAATTTCCAGTGTAACTCATAAAGGTGTCAATAAGCTTATGAATGATACTGCAACGCTTGTTGAAGAAGTAGAAAAAGAGCGTGCAGAAGAAGAGCCTAAGGTTGTACAAAAGACCAAGGAATACAAGTATCAGGCACCACAAAAGAATGAATTTACTATTGAAAAAGTTGGAGAACACGAATTTGTTGTTAAGGGCGAACAGTTAGAAAGATTAGTTCAAATGACTAACTTGGATCACCAAGACGGAATTATGCGCTTAGCAAGACGTCTTAAGAGATTAGGCGTTGATGATGCATTGCGTGAAAAGGGAGCAGTTAATGGTGACGATGTCGCTATCGGCAAATTTGTCTTTGAATTCGTGCAATAAGGGTAGAAATGAATATGAGAAGAAATCGGTTTATTACAGGATATTCTGGACTCAGAGCATTAGCAGTTATAGGGGTAATACTTTATCACTTTGATCCTAATTCTTTTATCGGCGGGTATCTAGGAGTGCCGATTTTTTTCGTTTTGTCAGGCTATTTAGTGACCGATCATATGCTTAATTCATATGATCAAACTGGTTCTTATAACAATCGCCATTTTTATTTGAATAGAATTAAGAGACTTTATCCGCAATTAATTGCAGTATTATGGATAAGCGCAACATATATTTTTCTTTTTCAAAGGAATTTATTAGCTAAACTAAATCAAATTGTTTTTGCTAATTTGCTAAATGTCTTTAATTTTTGGCAAATAAATAATGGTCAAAGCTATTTTGAACGTTTTGCCAATAATGAATCGCCGTTTACGAACTTGTGGACGATGTCCATCGAAGGACAATTTTATATAATATGGCCGTTAGTCATCTTTTTGTTAGTCAAATTAGTTAAAAAGAAGAAACGAATTTTTTACTTCTTATTAGCGCTATCTTTTTTGTCAGCATTAGAAATGGCAATATTATATTTAACTAAAACTGACATTAATCGAATTTATTACGGAACAGATACTCGATTTTTCTCATTAGGATTGGGAGCCGCTTTAGCTGTTATTTGGCCGGTAGAGGTGTTAAATCCAGAAGTGCCAAAGCAAGATAGAATCATATTAGACTTAGTAGGTCTTGTTTCCTTTATTTTGCTTTTGGTAATGTATTTTGCTAAGGCGATGAATCCACAACAAGCATTTGCATATTGTGGTGGGATGCTGCTATTTTCATTGATTGTGTGCATTTTTGCTGGAGTAATTGCACATCCAAGCAGTCATTGGAATCAAATTATGACTAATAAGCTTTTTGATTGGATCGGTTCAAGAAGTTATGGCATTTATCTTTATCAATTCCCAGTAATGATTTTCTTTGAATCTAAAATTAATAACCTGGGCGATCATCCCGTCATGTATCGAATCATTGAATTGATTTTAATTTTAACTATTAGTGAAATAACATACCGTTTAATCGAGCGGCCAATGAGTAAGATTACTTGGAAGAAGACCAAACAATATTTTGCTCATGTTTTCGATATGCAAGCTAGAAATTATGTGAAGAAAGGTCAAGCCGTATTAGCCGCATTTGTGATAATATTTGGCAGCATTGCTATTGCGATTTCTCTTCATGTTAAAGCAGAAGATTTTAACAAAAGTCAGTTAGCGCAAAGAATAAATCGTAACGCTAAAAAACAAAAGTCAGATAATGCTAAATTAATTGAAAAGTTAAAAAAGCAGAAAAAACAAAAAGAAAATGAATCAAAAATTATAAAAGAAGCGGCTGAGAAAGCAAAAAGTAATCCAGTTAATCAATCATATGTTAAATATGGTATTTCTCAACTTGATTTGGAATTAGCACAAAAAATTCAGGTAACTGCGATCGGGGATTCCGTCATGGCAGGATCAAGCAATGATCTTAAGCAGCTAATGCCTAAAGCTTTGATTGACGCCGCAGTATCTCGTCAATTAAATGTGGCCTTTGGTTTGTTAGATAGTTATAAGAGACAGGGTGTCTTAGCCGACAACGTGCTGATTGGCTTAGGTACGAATGGCCCATTTTCAATGGATGATTTAAATAGGATTATGCAAGAAGTTGGACCTAAACGAAAAGTATTTTGGATCAATGTTCATGTACCAACTCGTGATTGGCAAAGACCAGTAAATGATTTGCTAAAACAAGGTGCAAAACGATATCATAATCTTATAGTCATTGACTGGTATTCATATTCAAAGAATCATCCTAAATGGTTTTATGATGACCATACTCATCCGAATATTAAGGGTTCTAAATATTACAGTACCTTTATCACTAAGACAATTATTAAGCATTCAAAGTTTTAAGTTTAGAATAGGATTTTCATGGAATTACAATTTTTGGGCACTGGAGCAGGACAGCCGTCTAAACAGCGTAATGTTTCAAGTGTCGCGCTTAAGTTATTAGATGAATTAAATGAAATTTGGCTATTTGATGTTGGGGAGGCTACTCAACATCAAATTTTGAGAACAAATATTAGATTAAGAAAAGTTACGAAAATTTTTATTTCGCATAATCATGGTGATCATATTTTTGGCTTACCAGGACTTCTTTCAACTCGATCGTTTCAAGGGGATGTAGGTCCATTAACTATTTATGGTCCTGCTGGTATTGAACAATTTGTTAAAATTTCATTGAAAGTATCAAGAACTAAAGTATCGTATCCAATTAAATTTGTGGAATTATCTAAACCAGGTTTAATTTGTCAGGATAAGGGGTTTCGTGTTTATACTGATCGATTAGATCACAGAATACCTAGTTTTGGATTTAGAGTAGTGGAAGATTCTCACCCTGGTGAACTTTTAATTGATAAACTAGCAAAGTATAATATTCCTAACGGCCCACTTCTGGGTAAATTAAAACGAGGTGAGCAAGTTACTTTAGCTGATGGAACGGTGCTAAATGGCAAGGACTTTTTAGGTGCTGAAAAGCCAGGTAGAATTGTCACCATTATTTACGATACTCGGTCTACACCAAGTATTGCTCGTTTGGCAAAGGATGCTGATGTTTTAGTTCATGAGTCAACTTTTGCCGGGAATGAAGCTAAGCTGGCTCATAGTTATTACCATTCAACTTCTGTTCAAGCAGCTAAAATTGCTAAAGAGGAAAATGTTAAGAAGCTATGCTTGAGTCATATTTCTGCTCGTTATATGGGTAGCAAGGCCAAAAAACTTGAGAGTCAAGCTAAGAAGGTTTTCCCGAATACAATATTAGTTAATGATTTTGATCAAGTTAATATTCCAATGAAAGGTTCAGAAGAATGAAAGATTCATTAAGAAATAAAGTTGTTATTGTTACTGGTGCTTCAAGCGGTATTGGTCGTTCAATTGTTCTTGAAAGTGCTGGCCGCGGTGCTACCGTCATTTTGATTGCTAGAAGAAAAGAACGTCTGGACGAAATTGCGGCAGAAGCTAGAGAATTATCTGGTGCAGAAGCTTACGTTTTCCCAACAGATATGGGCAAGCCTGATGATATTGAAAAGGCTTTTGATGAAATCACCAAGCAAGTTAAGCATATTGATTTCTTAGTTAACTGTGCAGGCTTTGGTAAGTTCGAAGAATTTATGGAACAAAAGATGCAAGATGTAACCAACATATTCCAAGTAAATGTTTTAGGTTTGATGTACTTCACTAGATTGGTCGGTCGCGTCATGATGGAACAAGAGACCGGTCAAATCATTAACTTCGGTTCAATTACTGGTAAAGTTCCAACTACTAAGTCAGCTGCTTACAGCGCTTCTAAGGCTGCAGTTATTCAATTCTCAAATGTACTGCGTCTAGAACTTAAGCCATTCGGTGTTAAAGTGATGACAGTTAACCCAGGTCCTGTTTACACTAACTTCTTTAACATTGCTGATAAGACAGGCAACTATGTGGAAAATGTACAAGAGTTTATGCTTGATCCAGATGATGTAGCTTGGCAAGTTGTCCATTTCTTTGGCAGCGATAAGCGTGAACTTAATTTGCCATTAAGCTTGGCTGTATTGGCAAAACTTTACAACTTATTCCCAGCACTTGGTGATAAGCTTTCTTTAAAATTTGCTTCTAGAAAGTAATTGGAAATGGAAAAAGAGAAGAATCTAATTATAGGCTCAATTATCGCTTTAATTGCGGTAATTTTCGTCGTTCTAAATACCGCACCAGTAGCAATTAATTTTGGCTTTTTTAAAGTTAGATTGCCATTAATCGTTATTTTGGTAGTGATGGTAATTATTGGGATGATTATTGCTTGGTTTTTCGGCCGTGATAAAAAAGAGAAAGATAAGCAATATTTCGGTTCAATTTTAAATAAAAACAAGAAGAACCAAGAATAGATCTTGATTTATTCTTAATTGAATAGTATGATTGAATCACGTGAGTAATTCAGGGTTAATTAATCCTGAAGCTTAAGACTACAATAAAGGAGATCAATTAAATGGCAGTTCCTGCAAGACATACTTCTAAACAAAAGAAACGTTCACGTCGTGGTCATATTAAGTTGAGTGTTCCAGCAATGCACTATGATGCAACTACTGGTGAATACCGCTTAAGCCACCGTGTTTCACCAAAGGGTTATTACAAGGGTCGTCAAGTTGTAAATAACAACGATAACGGCAATAACTAATTAAAAGGCACCTGGAATGATGGTGTCTTTTTTTATGCCTAAGAAAAGGAAACAGAAAGATGAAATTAGTATTTTTACACTCTAGTGATACTCATGGCTTTTTACTGCCAACAGATTATCAAAATAAGACTGATTATAATGCAGCTTTTAGTTTAAGCAGAGTTAGTTCAGTGATTAAAGCTGAAAAGAAAAAGTATGGTGATAATAATGTTGTTGTCACTGATGCTGGTGATTGTCTTCAAGGTTCTCCACTTGCTTCATATGCTCATTCTACTGGTGATTATAGTGATTTACGCAAATTTACTGAAGCATATAATGCAGTAGGGTATGATGCACGTTGTTTGGGTAATCATGATTTTAATTTTGGATTAGATTATTTAAGCTATTACGTTGATAATAATAAGGCTCCAATTATTAATGACAATGTTTTAGATGCTGAAACTAAGGTGCCGTTTTTTGGTCGTGAATATATCATCATTAAGAGAAACGGCTTAAAGATTGGTATTTTAGGTATTACCACTCAATATATTCCTCATTGGGAACCTAAAGAAAATGTGGCTGGTCTAGAATTTGCATCCGCATATGAAAAGATTAAGCATTATGCCAAAATTTTACGGCCACAAGTAGATATTTTAGCTGTAATGTACCACGGTGGATTTGAAAGTGATCCAGAAACTGGCGAAGCTACTGAGCCACATCGTGGTGAAAATGAAGGCTATAAGATTTTAACTGAAATTCCTGAAGTAGATGTCTTTTTAACTGGTCACCAACACCGTCGTTTGAATGTAGTTACTAAAAATACTGCAATTGTTCAACCAGGTTATCGCGGAGAAGCAGTTGCGGAAGTAATTGTAGATGTTGATGATAACACTAAGAAAATTACCAATATGACTACTAAGTTGATTGATACTAAGGACTATGATCCAGATCCTGCTGTAGTCGAGAAAATTGCCGATTTAGACAAGAGAACTCAAGAATGGTTAGACAAGCCTATAGCTCACTTAAATAAGCCTGCACGGATTGAAAATGCCATGAAAGGCCGCATTGAGGGGGCACCATTCATCAACTTGATTCAACAAATGCAATTATGGTTTACAAAAGCCGATGTCTCTGCCACTGCTGTTATGAGTGAAAATGCTAAAGGTTTTAATGAGACAGTTACTATGCGTGATGTTTTGTTAAACTATCCATATGCTAACCAACTTTGTCGCGTTAAACTGACTGGTAAAGAATTGCGTCATATTATTGAACATAGCGCTGGCTTTTTGAAGAAAGACAAAGATGGCAAGATTGGCTTCAGCGATCGCTGGATTAAACCTAAGCCAATGCTTTATCATTTTGATGTCTTTTATCCAGTTGAATATGAAGCTGATTTATCTAAGCCAGAGGGTGAACGTCTGACTAAGCTTACTTTGCATGACAAGCCAATTGAAGACGATAAGATTTATCATTTAGCTGTCAATAATTATCGTGCAATGGGTGGTGGATTCTATCCTGAATACAGTATGGACAAAATCGAAATGACACTTGATAAAGATTATGTTCAAATGTTTAGCGAATACTTAACTCATGGCGATGTACAAGTAGACACCAAGAAAAACTATAAATTCTATTAAGAAGACAAAAAAACACGTGAGAACTTTGAAATTCTCACGTGTTTTAATTTTAAAATAATTATTTTAACTTACTGTATTTACTGTTGTCTTTGTGTGAATGAGCAGTAATAGTTGCAATAATTGCTGAGAAAAGAATGCCGAAGATAAGGCCAACGACCAAGCAAGTTTTGACATCGTTAGTGTTGAATGAGGCACTTTGAGTTAAAGGACCAGCAATAAAGCCTACAACAAACATGTAGATTATGCTCCATACAATTGTGACTAGATATCGACCCATATTGATTCCTTCTTTCGGATAGAATTTTATCAAAAATAAGGCGCAATTTCAAACGAGATTAATGCAATTTGTTATACTTAATTTGATAAATTTCTGCAGTGAAAGGTGGTTATTTTATGCAAGTAGCAACACTTCAAAACCTAAGTTCGTTTACTTTGCTAGATAGTCCTACAAAAGTTCCAGATTTAATCGAAACGGCCAAGAAACGAGGCTATCAGGCAGTAGGATTAGCTGATGTAAACGTAACATATGGCTTGGTTAATTTTTATGAATTGGCTAAAAAAGCGGGAATTAAGCCACTTTTAGGGATGCAGCTGCGTTTAAATGGTTTAGTTGATAGTACGCAGAAATATGACTTGCTTGCGTTTGCTAAAACAAATGCGGGGTACCATAACTTATTGCGTTTATCGAGTGCGATTAATCTACTAACTGAAAATGGACAAAATAATAATGTCTTAACTCTAAAAGATTTAAGCAAGTATTTGACTGATTTATTGCTCGTTGTGCCTGCAAATACTAAAAGCGAATTATTGTACTTATTTGAGACAAATAAACAATTAGGTAGTGATTTAATTCGAGATTTGAAAGAATTAACGCCTGATCTTTATTTAGGCGTGTATGCTAATCAAAGTATGCAGAATTATATTGATTATGTGCGCAGTT
Organism: Lactobacillus gallinarum; assembly: GCF_002160635.1. NCBI lineage: Bacteria > Bacillati > Bacillota > Bacilli > Lactobacillales > Lactobacillaceae > Lactobacillus > Lactobacillus gallinarum. The sequence goes on along the minus strand of NZ_NFKZ01000005.1, from coordinate 65,324 downwards.
TAAGCAAGCAATTTGATTTACCCTTACTTGTAACTGAAGATAGCGAATACTTAAATCCACATGATCAATTTTTACAAAAAACTTTGCGTGCTATTGCTACAGGAAATAAAATTCAGGATGTGCTGCCTTTAGCTAAGCAAGAAGGATCACATTACTTAGTTGAAGCAGAGCAATTGCTTCAGCGATACCATGAATTTGATCTGGATGATGCAGTGAATAATACATGGCAAGTTGCTGAAAAATGCAATGCAGAAGTTGTTTTTCAGAAGCCTGTTTTGCCTAAATATCACCAAAAAAGGTTTGCAACTTCAGAAGAATATTTGCATTACTTGGCTCAAACTGGCTTACAGCAACGCTTTGGTCAAAATAAAATTCCAGCAGAATATCAAAAACGGTTGAATTATGAACTGCGCGTCATTAATCAAATGGGGTTTGATGACTACTTTTTGATTGTATGGGACGTGATTAATTATTGTCATCGTGTTCAAATTACGACTGGACCAGGACGGGGCTCAGCATGTGGTTCGTTAGTTTCTTATTCATTACGAATTACCGAAGTTGATCCAATTGAATACAACTTGCTGTTTGAACGTTTTTTGAATCCAGCTCGTCATGAAATGCCGGATATTGATTTGGATATTCCTGATGTTCAAAGAGATACTGTAATTAAGTATATGTATCAAAAATATGGCATGGATCATGCGGCACAGATTTTGACATTTGGTACGCTAGCAGCAAAGCAAGCATTGCGTGATGTAGGCCGAGCATTTGGCTTAACAATGGTCGAAATTAAGAAATGGGCAGATGCGATTCCATATTCAAAGGGCAAGATTACGTTAAAAGATGCATATCGACAGTCAAGGGAGTTGCGTTTATTAGTCGATGCTACACCCGAAAACAAATTGCTCTTTAAAACAGCTTTAGGTCTAGAAGGATTGCCGCGCCATTACTCTATTCATGCTGCAGGATTAGTGATTAGCGATAATTCAATCGCAGGAATTTCAGGATTGCAAGCGGGTCCGTTAGGGATACCGGTTACGCAACAGACTAAAAAATACGTTGAATCTTTGGGTCTCCTTAAGATCGATTTCTTAGGGTTGCGTAATCTAACTGTGCTAGGCAATATTTTGAATTTGATTCGCCAGCAAGGAATAAAGATCGATCCTAATCAAATTCCTTTAAATGATGCGCAAACTTTGCAGCTATTTCAACAAGGAAAAACAGATGCAGTCTTTCAATTTGAATCTGGAGGAATTCGCCAGGTTTTGCGCAAATTGCATCCCGATAATTTTGAAGACTTAGTAGCGGTGAATGCTTTATATCGTCCGGGTCCTATGCAAAATATTGATGCCTTTGTCAGAAGAAAAAATGGGCAAGAAGCAGTTAGATATCCTGATCCTAGTTTAAAAAAAATATTGCAGCCAACATATGGCATCTTGGTTTATCAAGAACAGGTAATGCAAACAGCGCAAATTTTAGCTGGCTTTTCTTTAGGCGAGGCTGATATTTTGCGGCGGGCCATGTCTAAGAAAAAGCAAGATGTAATTGAACAGGAAAAAGGTAAGTTTATTGCTGGAACAATTAAACAAGGTCATACCAAGGCCGTAGCTGAACGGGTATATCAATATATAGAGCAATTTGCCAATTATGGTTTTAATCGTTCACATGCTGTTGCTTATACTAAGATTGCTTACTGGCTAGCTTACTTAAAAGTCCATTATCCTGCTGCGTTTTATACGGCAATGCTAAATTCAGCAGCTGGAGCTAAAGCTCAGGATTATATTATGCATGCACAGGAAGCTAATATTAAAATTCTGCCCCCTGACATTAATTACAGCAGCCTTGAATATACCTTGAAAGACAAAAAGATTTTAGTAGGGTTAAAGGCTATTAAAGGCTTGCGGGTTGATTTTGCTAAAGAGATTGCCGATAACACCATGCCGTATAAATCATTAAATGATTTTCTTCGCCGAATAGATCCTAAGTTTTTGCAGGTTGATGCTATTAAAGCTTTGATCATGGCCGGAGCCTTTGATCAGCTTGAAAAGAATCGTAACGAATTGCTGATTAATTGCGATGAAATAATTGCTAATGTGCAATTGACAGGCCAAAATATTTCTTTATCTGAGATATTGGGGGATGCTCCGCTTAAGCCAGCAGAAGAGCCAACGAGTGCAGAAAAAGTTGAAATGGAAGAAAAAGTTTTAGGTTTTGCCACAACTACGTCACCATTAATTGCTGTTCAAAAATTTGCTCAAAAATTCAATAGTAGGCCGCTCAATCAATTCCAATTAAATGAATCGGGAGTTGGAGTTGGTAAATTGATCCGATTTAAACAAATTAGAACTAAAAACGGTAAGAATATGGCTTTTGCTAGCTTTGCTGATACTTCTGGAGAGCAAGAGGTTGTGATTTTTCCCCGCATTTATGAAAAATTTGGCACAGAGTTAAAGGTAGGAGATATTTATTTATTGGGATTACGTGTACAAGGAGACCGTTTTGATCAAAATAAAAAGCAATATTTACTTACCAATTTGCGAAAAGTAAATTTTAAAGAATAATTTTAGACAAGAGGAATTTATTTCTTGCCATACATGTAAGTGCTAACATTTTTTAAATAAAAATAAACCGTAATTTAGCCCAATTTTTGTGAGATTTTTGGGTGAAAAAATGTTAATATTTATTTGATGTGAGAAATTACACAAAATAATCATGATGAGGTGAATTCATGAAACGGATTGGTATTTTAACTAGTGGTGGAGACGCCCCTGGTATGAATGCAGCAATTAGAGCTGTCACCAAGACTGCTATCCATCATGGACTTGAAGTCTTTGGAATTCGTTATGGTTTCGCTGGTTTGGTTGCAGGTGACTTTGTTCCGCTTACTACGGAAAATGTTGACCACAAGATAAGTGAAGGCGGTACATTCTTGTACAGTGCCCGCTTCCCTGAATTTGCACAAGAAGAAGTGCAACAAAAGGGTGTTGAGCAATTAAAGAAGCATGGTATTGATGCTGTTATCGTTATTGGCGGTGATGGATCATACCATGGTGCTTTAGCCTTGACTCGCCACGGCGTAAACTCAGTTGGTTTACCAGGAACTATCGATAATGATATTCCTTATACTGACTACACGATTGGCTTTGATTCTGCTTGTCGTACTGCTATGGACGCAATCGATAAGATTCGCGACACAGCAAGTAGTCACCACCGCGTCTTCGTTGTTAACGTAATGGGACGTGAATGTGGTGACATCGCTATGCGTGTTGGTGTAGCTAGTGGTGCAGATGCAATTGTTATTCCTGAACGTCCATACGACGTAAAAGAAATTGCAGAAACTATCACTCGTGGTTTTGCAGATGGCAAAGATCATGGTATCATTGTTTTAGCAGAAGGTGTCATGACCGCTGATAAGTTTAAGGATGAATTACTTAAATACGGCGATTTTGATGCTCGTGCTAATGTCCTTGCGCATATGCAACGTGGTGGCTCACCAACTGTCACAGATAGAGTAAATGCTACTAAGATGGGTAACTATGCTGTTAAGTTGCTTCTCGATGGGAAGGGCGGTTTAGCTGTCGGCATGGAGAATGGTCAACTTGGTACCCACGACATTCTTGATCTGTTTGACGGAAAGCACCATGGCGATTATGCGTTGTTGGATGTAAATGAAGAAATGACTAAATATTAATTTAGTCGATTTTTGGAGAGGATTTTTTTAATAATGAAGAAAACTAAGATTGTTAGTACTTTAGGACCAGCTTCAAACGATATTGAAACTATTACTGCTTTAGCTAAAGCTGGTGCAAACGTATTCCGTTTCAACTTCTCACACGGTGACCACCCAGAACACCTTGCTCGTATGAAGATGGTTCGTCAAGTGGAAAAGGATACTGGTTTGCTTCTTGGTATCGACCTTGACACTAAGGGTGCTGAAATCAGAACCACTGAACAAGAAGGTGGTAAGTTTACTATTAATACCGGTGACATGATCCGTGTATCAATGGACGACACTAAGAAGGGTAACAAGGACATGATCCACGTTACCTACGAAGGTTTGTACGATGATACTCACGTTGGTGGTCACGTATTAATCGATGATGGTTTGGTTGACCTTTTGATCAAGGAAAAGGACGACTCAAAGAGAGAATTAGTCTGTGAAGCTCAAAACACTGGTGTTATCGGCTCAAAGAAGGGTGTTAACGCTCCTGGTGTTGAAATTCGCCTTCCAGGTATCACTGAAAAGGATACTGACGACATTAAGTTCGGTTTACAATACGGTATTAACTTCATTACTGCTTCATTTGCACGTAAGGCTCAAGACATCTTAGACATCCGTAAGCTTTGTGAAGAAGCTGGTGCAGATTACGTTAAGATCTTCCCTAAGATTGAATCACAAGAAGGTATTGACAACGCTGACGAAATCTTACAAGTTTCAGATGGTTTGATGGTTGCTCGTGGTGACATGGGTGTTGAAATTCCATTCATGGAAGTTCCATTTGTACAAAAGAGCTTAATCCGCAAGGCTAACGCACTTGGTAAGCCAGTTATTACTGCTACTCAAATGCTTGACTCAATGCAAGAAAACCCACGTCCAACTCGTGCCGAAGTTTCTGACGTTGCTAACGCTGTTCTTGATGGTACTGACGCAACTATGCTTTCAGGTGAATCAGCAAACGGTCTTTACCCAGTTAAGGCTGTTAAGGCAATGGCTGAAATTGACGAACGTACTGAAAAGCAAATGCTTAAGCGTAACACTTTAGCACTTCAAAGATTCGAAGCTTACAAGGGTTCAAATGTAACTGAAGCTATCGGTGAATCAGTTGTACGTACTGCTCAAGAATTAGGTGTTAAGACTATCATTACTGCAACTAACTCAGGTTACACTGCACGTATGATTTCTAAGTACCGTCCAAACGCAGACATCATTGCTTTGACTTTCGATGAAAAGATCCAACACTCATTGGGTATCGTTTGGGGTGTACAACCATTATTGACTGAAAAGCCTAAGTCAACTGATGATATGTTTGAAGTAGCTGCTAAGGTAGCTAAGGAAAAGGGCTTTGTTAAGGATGGCGACCTTGTAATCATCGTTGCTGGTGTTCCAGTTGGTGACTCAGGTACAACTAACTTGATGAAGTTACAAATCATCGGTAACAAGCTTGTTCAAGGTTTAGGTGTTGGTAACGGTTCAGTTATCGGCAAGACTGTTGTAGCAAACTCAGCTGAAGAAGCTAACAGCAAGGTTAAGGAAGGCGACATCTTAGTTGCTAAGACTACTAACCCAGACTACAACCCAGCTATCAAGAAGGCTTCAGGTTTAGTTGTTGAAGCTTCAGGTTTGACTTCACACGCAGCAGTTATCGGTTTATCATTAGGTATCCCAGTTGTTGTTGGTGCAACTAACGCTACTGAAAAGATTTCTGATGGTTCAACTATTACTGTTGATGCTCGTCGTGGTGCTATCTACCAAGGCGAAATCTCAAACCTTTAATTAAAAGATAAAATAAAAATAGATTAGCTAATCAAAAAAATAGTCAGCTTTCGAGCTGGCTATTTTATTTTGCGCAAATATCTTTTATACTTGTATATGAAAGAATATGTAAAGTAGGAGATTATAAACATGCTTGGAACTGTTGCAAAAGGAAAAATAATTGATGAAAATGATAATGCCTATTATGTACAAATTGATGGCACTACTTATGAACTAAAAAAGCAAGAGCTTACCCAAGACGAAATTCCTAAGATCGGTGATGAAATAGAAGGCTTTATTTATGATAACAAGTCTCATGATCGAGAAATGACCCAGTTTTTACCTTTTGCTCAGCCTGATCAATATGGCTGGGGCAAGGTAACAGAAGTTCGACCGGGTTTAGGTGTATTTGTTGATGTCGGATTACCCGATAAAGATGTGGTAGTATCTATGGATGACTTGCCACGAGAAAAGGAAAGATGGCCTCGTCGTGATGATCGTCTTTTGGTGCGATTAGAAACCGACTATAAGGATCGAATTTGGGCTAAGTTAGCAGATGAAAATATTTTTGATCAGTTAGCAGCAAACTTTCCGAATGGAATGAATAATGAAAATGTTTTCGGAACTGTTTATGCTAGTCGTGAAATTGGTGCCTTTGTTTTAACTAATGATTATTATTTAGGTTTTGTACACGAATCACAAATGCCTCGTCCAATGCGCTTAGGTGAACAGTTTAAGGGCAGAGTTATTGGTATCAGTCAATATGGTCGATTAAATTTAAGTACTTTGCCACGTGCTTTTGAAGAAATTGACGATGATGCTCAGATGATTTTGATGAGTTTGCGCCGAAGAGAGACTAAAACTTTACCATTTTACGATAAATCTGATGCGCAAGATATAAAGCGTTACTTCGGTATTTCTAAATCCGCATTTAAGCGCGCATTAGGTCATTTGCTCAAAGCAGGCTTAATCGAAGAAGATAAAACTGCCGGTGCTATCACTTTAATTAAAGATCCAGAAGAGAATACTGATGGAGAAGAATAAACTACAAGACCAGATTGATGATTATTTACGCTATAGTCAAATTGAACGTGGCCTAAGCAATAATACGATTACTGCTTACCGTCAAGATTTGGAAGAGTACCTGGCTTTTGTAAAAAAAGAGGGTATGAATTCTTGGCCAACAGAGGCTAGCGATGTAGATGCCTTTTTAGCAAGACAATACGATTTAAATAAAGCTACTAGTTCAATTAGTCGGCTCATTTCTAGTATGCGTAAATTTTATCAATGGCTTGCGCGTCAAAACATTCAGAAGTTAAATCCAATGCTTGAAATTGATTTACCTAAAAAAGAGCGACGTCTTCCTGTAGCTCTAAATCAGAAAGAAATTAATGATTTGCTTGCACAACCTGATATTAAACGAAAATTGGGTTTAAGAGATCGAGCAATATTGGAAACTTTATATGCGACTGGTATGCGTGTAAGTGAATTGATTAATTTGGAATTACAAGACTTACATGAAGATTTGGGTTTAGTTAGAGTATTGGGTAAAGGCTCTAAGGAGCGCTTGATACCGATTAGTTCAGTTGCTTTGCATTGGATAAAGCAATATCAACAAGATGTGCGAGATCCATTAATTTTAAAAGCTGGTCAAAATGATGAGCATATTTTCTTGAATAGTCGAGGCAAGCAACTTACACGGCAGGCAATTTGGCAAATGATAAAAAAATATTGTCAATCTGCTGGAATTACTAAAGATGTTACTCCCCATACATTGCGCCATACGTTTGCAACGCACTTACTTGAAAATGGGGCAGATTTACGGGTAGTGCAAGAGATTTTGGGACACTCAGATATTAGTACTACCCAAATTTACACTAATCTATCTCAAAAACATATTTTACAAGTATATCAAAAGACACATCCTCGTCTTTAGGTGATTAATAATGCTAATACAATATAAAAAAGACTATGAAAAAACGGCAATGGGATTACTCTCATATTTGCCTGATTTTAAAAATATTGAAAATCTAAAAGAAGAAGTAGGACTTAATCAAGAAGATAATGATTTTCTGCTTTATTTGTACCGTAATAAACAGAATAATATTGTAGGAGTGTTGGGTACACAAGTAACTAAGCAGTTTGTTGTGATCAGATATCTTTCTTTAGCTCCCGGTTTTCGTGAAATTAGTTATGAAAAAGAAATTGTCAGTGAGTTAAAAAATGAATACCCTGATAAAAGAGTTACCGCTGTACCTGAATATACCAATTTATTAAAAACTGTCGAAGAAGATAATGAATAAAAGTAATTTAACGTTAGAGTTACCTAATTTTGAGGGGCCATTAGATTTATTGCTCCATTTAATTCAATCGCAAAAAATAGATATTTATGATATTCCCATTGCTCAAATTACTAGTCAATATTTAGAGTACTTGAGGCAAATGCAAAGTCTGAATTTACAAATTGCTGGGGAATATTTTGTGATGTCTTCAACTTTGCTTAGAATAAAGTCACAATATTTATTGCCACAAAATGATTTTGTAGATGAAGTGGAAGCTGAAGATGATCCTCGGGATGAATTAGTACAGCAATTAGTACAATATTCAATTTTTAAAAAGATTTCTGCATATTTTAAAGAAAGAAATGAAGAAGTACCAATTGTTGTGTCAAAGGAAGCAAGTGTTTCAACTTCTGTTAAGGTTCAACCATTGCCTAAAGGACAAATTACTTCAAATGAACTGGCAACAACTTTTTCCATGGTTCTCCGCAGATTAAAGATGCGTCAACCGGATACTGCTTCAATTAAAGTGGCTGAGACTCCAATTAACGAAATGATTGATTATTTGCATCGGCGTTTGGCAAAAAAACGACAAGTCAGCTTTTTTAGTTGTACTGATCAAATGCATAGTATTTCTGATGTGATTGGTTTGTTTTTAGCAATGCTTGAATTGAGCAAAAAACACGAAATTCGAATTTTACAAGCAAGAGAATTTGGTGATTTAAATTTAGAAAGAATTGATGTAAATGGCAAGTAAAGAGGCAAATTTAGAAGCACTTTTATATGCGGCTGGTGATAATGGATTAGAAGAGCAAAATTTAATTGAAATGCTAGAGATTGATAGTGAAACTTTAGATAAGGTTGCCGAGAATTTGCAACGAAAGCTAACGAAGAATTCAGATTCTGGCTTGCAATTAATTCATATTGCTCATACATACAAGTTGACTACTAGTCCGCAAACAGCCAAGATTATTGAAAAATATTTTCAAAAAGATTTAACAAAAAACTTAAGTCAATCAGCTCTAGAAATTTTGGCAATTGTTGCATATCGTCAGCCTATTACTAGGGTAGAAATTGATGATATTCGTGGGGTTAATTCATCTGGAGCATTGCAGACATTAGTTTGGCGCGGTTTGATTAAAGCCGATGGCAAAAAAGATGCTCCTGGACATCCTAAATTGTATGTAACTACGGATTATTTCTTACAGTATTTTAATTATCATAGTTTAGCAGATTTGCCTTTAATAGAAGATTTTGCGGATAATGATAGTAATGGTGAAATAGATTTGTTTGAGGCAAAAGGAACCGCAGATAAGCAAATGCAGAAAGAGGAAAGATAATGGTAGAGAGACTGCAAAAAGTAATAGCAGAAGCAGGAATTGCTTCCAGAAGAAAAGCAGAAAAAATGATTGTAGCTGGCCGCGTGAAAGTGGATGGTAAGGTAGTTACTAAGCTAGGAACCAAGGTTGAAACTTTCAGTAATATTACGGTTGATGATGAACCAATTGAAAGAGAAAGCTTGCATACATATCTTTTCTATAAGCCACGTGGTGTTGTTTCTACTGCAGATGATGATAAGGGTAGAAAAACGGTTGTTGATTATTTTGAAGATGTGCCATATCGTTTATATCCAGTTGGCCGTCTTGATTATGATACTTCAGGTTTGCTTTTAATGACTAACGATGGTAAGTTAGCTAATTTATTAATGCACCCTAGAAATGAAGTATCTAAAGTTTATGTTGCTAAAATCAAGGGGATTTTAACTCCTGATGAGATTAAAACATTAACTACAGGGGTTAAATTGGATCGTTTTAAGGCTGCTCCAGCAAAGGTAAAGATTCTTAAAACAGATAAGCGTAAAGATACTCAAATTGTTCAATTGACTATCCACGAGGGACATTATCATCAAGTTAAGCGTATGTTTAAGGCTGTAGGACATTTAGTTGAAAAATTATCCCGTGAAAAATATGCATTTTTAACCTTAGATTCTCTTACTTCTGGACAATATCGCGAATTGTCAAAGCGCGAAGTTGACAAATTAATGAGATTAGATTAACTTATACTTAGAAATTAAATATATAGGTTATTGTCTTCAGGGCAGGGTGAAAATCCCGACCGGCGGTTAGAGTCCGCGACCCACGCAAGTGGCTGAATCTTTTGATACCGATAGTTAAAGTCTAGATGGAAGAAGACAGATCAATAAAGTAAATCTTACTTTACTTTATAAAGGTCTGTTGCTGGAGCAATAGACCTTTTTTGTAGGAAGGAAAGTAAGTCATGAGTAAATCTAGAGCAAATGCTACAGGATTAGCTAATATTATTGCGTATGCGTTAATTGGGTGTATTGCCTTTGTGGTAATGAAATTTGAGTTTCCAATTATCCCTGGCGTAGGTTTTTTAAAGTTTGATTTTTCAGATGTAATTATTACAGTTGGAATGTTTATCTTTGGAGCTGTTCCAGGTGTAATTATTGCATTAATTAGAATGGTGTTAAGCTTGATTTTTGCTGGTTTTGCTTTACCAAGTGTAGTAGGTGAAATTGCAGCTTTTCTTGCTTCGATGTCTTTCTCTTTGCCATTTTATTTCTTTAGTAAGAATGTTACGGTTGAGAATAGAAAAACTAAGATGGGAATAGTTAAACCAATGTGTGGATTAATTATTGGTATTCTGGCAATGACCTGTGTGATGTCTTTAACTAACGCATTTATTTTGACTCCAGTATATGCAGTAACGGCGGTTCCTAATTTACCTGCGATTAATAGTTATGGTGCTTTGTATCACTTCACTGAAAAGGTATATCTAGGTCAGTTATTACATTTACCATCTATGCAAGCTTATATTTTTACGATTATAGTGCCATTTAATTTATTAAAAGGTGTAATTAACAGTGTCGTTGTATATTTGCTTTTTGAGGCAACTATTAAGACGATTAAGCCATTTGTACGAAAAAGATTTAATTTGAATTAAAGTAAAATCCCATTAACTTTTTAAGTTGATGGGATTTTTCATATTCAAAGACTATTAAAGTATGCTAGAATTAATCCGTTAAGTGAATGGAGGAATTTACAGATGGATAAAAAATCAACAGGGCCATATCAACACTATGAACGGCCAACTGAAAAGCGAAGTTCACAGGATAAGCAGCCCAGTGGATCTGCTAGATGGATTGCAGTTATTGTGATTTTAGTTGTTATATTAATTGCATTAATCCCAGTTGTTCATCGTTTGTCATCAGGCCATTCTGAAAAAGCTGAAGAAGTTCAAACAGTTAAGAAGGTTTCTTCTAAAAAGTCATCTAAGGCAATTAAATCATCAAGTAAAGCTAAAAAGACTTCATCTTCAGCTAAGAAGAATTCTGTTGAGACTAGTTCAAGTTCATCTCAAAAGACTGAACCTAAGACTTATTTAGTTAAAGATGGTGATACTTTAACTAATATTGCAGAAAAATATGGCATGACTGTTGATCAATTAGCCAGATTAAATAATCTTAAAGATTCTTCAAACGTCAATGTTGGCCAAACACTTAAATTGAGATAATCTTTCAGAAAGGGTAAAAGAGGTCGAGCAGTAAGATCTCTTTTTTATTAAAATGCAAGTAGCAGTAGATGGACCTGCATCAGCAGGTAAAAGCACGGTTGCTAAAATCATTGCTAAAAAGCTGTCTTACGTTTATATAGACACTGGTGCAATGTATCGTGCATGTACAGTTATTGCTCGTAATCATAAGCTAGATTACGGGGATGAAGCAGGAATTTTGCAAGCTATTGATGAAGATGGAATTGAATTGAAATCTGAACATGGTGAGCAAAAGGTGTATGTAGCAGGAAAAGATGTTTCTAAAGAAATTAGAACACCAGAAATTTCTGCTAATGTGTCACAAGTTTCTGCCTTGCCTAAAGTACGAGAAAAAATGGTTAGTTTACAACGTCAAATGGCAGGTAAAACTGATGTAATCATGGATGGTCGTGATATCGGTACGACCGTTTTACCAGATGCGGAAGTAAAGATCTTCTTAGTGGCTTCTGCTAGATCTCGTGCTGAGCGTCGACTTTTAGATTTTAAAGAGCGCGGCATTGAATCTAATCAGACAGTGGATGAAATCGAACAAGATATTGCAGCAAGGGACTATAAAGACTCACACCGCAAGATTTCACCATTAAAAAAGGCAGATGATGCAATTGAAATTGATACTACAAATATGTCAATTGAGCAGGTTGTAGACGCAATTTTAGCCGAAATCGAAAAAAGTCAAAAAAATTTTTAAAAAAACAGCACAAAATAGTAGAAAAATATCAAACTTTCCTTTAAAATGGGACATGATATTGGGAGGTACATATGTCAGAAAACAGTAATCAATTTTTAGACGCATTAAAGCAAATGCAAGGAGTTGAGGTCGGAGATATTGTCGATGTCGAAGTATTAGACGTTGAAGACGGCCAAATCGATGTTGGCGTTGTAAACGCTGGTGTTGAAGGCGTTATTACTCGTCGTGAATACACTTCAGATCGTAACACAGACTTACATGATTTAGTTAAGCCTGGCGACAAGTTCAAGGCCTTGGTATTAAGAAGAGCCGGTGGCGATAAGGAAAATGGTGAATTCTTCTTCTCAGTTACCCGCTTGAAGGAAAGAGAAGCTTACGACAAGTTACAAAAGGACTTCGAAGAAGGAAATGCTATCGAAGGTACTGTAACTTCATCAGTTCGTGGTGGTTTACTTGTAGATGTTGGTACACGTGGTTTCTTGCCAGCTTCATTAATTTCAAACCGTTACGTTTCAGATCTTAAGCCATACATTGGTAAGACTATGAAGCTTAAGATTACTGAAATTGATCCTAACAAGAACCGTTTGATTCTTTCACACAAGGATTTAGTTGAAGAAGAACGTGAAGAAGCATTTGATAAGGTTGCATCACAATTAGTTGTTGGTGACGTTATCGAAGGTAAGGTTTCACGCTTAACTAACTTCGGTGCATTTATCGATGTCGGTGGTGTTGACGGTTTAGTTCACATTTCAGAAATTTCTTACAAGCATGTTGATAAGCCAAGTGATGTTTTGAAGGCTGGTCAAGATGTTAAGGTTAAGGTCATTGGTATTGACAATGACAGACATCGTATTTCCCTGTCTATTAAGCAAACTGAACCTTCACCATTTGAACAAGCTACAGCTGACTTAAACGAAGGCGATATTTTTGAAGGCGAAGTTAAGTCATTAACTAACTTTGGTGCATTTGTTGAAGTTACTGACGGTATTCAAGGTTTAGTACACGTTTCAGAAATTTCAAACAAGCACGTTGACAAGCCAAGCGATGTTTTGAAGGTTGGTCAAACTGTTAAGGTTAAGGTTTTGAACATTGACCCAAGTGACAGAAGAATTTCACTTTCAATCAAGGCTGCTGACTCAAACGCTTCTTCATCAGATAACCACAGTTCTCGTCCACATCGTTCACGTAACGAAAACTCAGTTAACAAGAAGTACATGGGTGACAACGATAACGGCTTTGCATTAGGTGACATCATTGGTGACCAATTAAAGGACCGTAAGTAGTCATTTCTGTTAAAAAAGCCGACTCTGTGTCGGCTTTTTTATTTTTATATTTTTAAAGGAGGGGCATATGGCTTTACCAGTTGTTGCAATCGTTGGACAACCAAATGTAGGTAAATCTACACTTTTTAATAGAATAATCAATCAACGCTTAGCAATCGTAGAAGATAAACCCGGTGTTACTCGTGATCGTAATTATGCTCAAGCTGAATGGATGGGCCATAAATTTGATTTGATCGATACAGGTGGTATTACCTGGGAAGGCGGAAAAATCGAAGAAGAGATCCGTGCACAGGCTGAGATTGCAATTGAAGAAGCAGATGTCATCGTGATGTTAACTAATGTAGTAAATCATGTGACTGATCTTGATGAAAGAATTGCACATCTTCTTTATCGCACTAAAAAACCGGTAATTTTAGCGGTTAATAAGGCAGATAATCCTGAGCAAAGAAATGATATTTATGATTTTTATAGTTTAGGATTAGGTGATCCAATTCCTGTCTCTAGTAGTCATGGTACGGGAATCGGTGATTTGCTAGATGAAATAGTTAATGATTTTCCAGCAGAAAAAGATAGCGAAGCTGATGACGTCATTTCATTTAGCGTAATTGGACGACCAAATGTAGGTAAATCTTCAATTGTTAATAAATTATTGGGTGAAGATCGAGTAATTGTTGCAAATGAAGAAGGTACTACTCGTGATGCAGTTGATACGCCATTTACTAAAGACGGAATTAAATTTAAAGTTGTAGATACTGCTGGTATTAGAAGACGTGGAAAAGTCTACGAAAAAACCGAGAAGTACTCTGTCTTGCGAGCTATGGCTGCTATTGAACGCTCAGACGTGGTTTTACTTGTTCTTGATGCAAGTACAGGCATTAGAGAACAAGACAAGCACGTGGCCGGATATGCCCATGAAGCAGGGCGCGGAATTATCATTGTTGTAAACAAGTGGGATTTACCAAAGAAAAATAGTACTAGTGCTAAAGAATTTGAACGCGAGATTAGAGCTGAATTTCAATATTTGGATTATGCTCCAATTTTGTTTGTTTCAGCTAAAACTGGTCAACGTCTTGATCAAATTCCATCAATGGTTAAAGAAGTTTATGACAATCAAAATCAACGTATTCAATCAAGCGTGTTGAATGATTTATTGCTTGAAGCAAGTAAGTTAGTTCCAACACCAATGGTTAAGGGAAAGAGATTGCGCGTTTACTATATGACACAGGTAAGTACCAATCCACCAACTTTTGTTGTTTTTGTCAATGATCCAGAATTAATGCACTTTTCTTACGAACGATTTTTGATTAATCAATTGCGACAAAACTTTGATTTTGCTGGAACTCCGATCAAAATTCTTCCACGTAAGAGAAAATAATGAAAAAAACACCAATATTTTGTAAAAATCCTTGTTGTAACAGGGGTTTTGTGATATTTTGGTTTCTAGGAAACAATGATTAGTCTAGATCTAGATCATTATTCCTTGTTTTTTCAAAACAAAGAAAAAACTTTGAACTTCGGGTTCAAATTCAGGAGGTGAAATATTTATGGCAAATAAAGCTGAATTAGTTTCTGAAGTTGCTTCAAAGACTAAGTTAACCAAGAAGGAAGTTGCTGCTGCTGTTGATGCTATCTTTGGCTCAATTCAAGACAACCTTGCTAAGGGTGAAAAGGTACAATTAATCGGTTTTGGTACTTTTGAAGTACGTCACCGTGCAGCACGTAAGGGTCGTAACCCACAAACTGGTGATGAAATCGAAATCCCAGCTAGTGAAGTACCTGCATTTAAGCCAGGTAAGGCTCTTAAAGAAGCTGTTAAGTAAGATACTTAACCTTAGTTTAAAAAGACGTTGGACTTTGTTCCAGCGTCTTTTTTTAGTACAATTAAAGTCTGACTGGAGGCAAAATAATGAGTTATTCAGAACAATTACTTGATTCAATTCAAAACCATGATTTTTCACAAAGCAAACATCTTTTAAAAGAAGCATTAGATAAAGATGACCCTGAAATTTTATCTTCTTTAGCGGAAAATCTGACCGATTTAGGATTTACAGATTTAGCTAAAGAAGTTTATCGCGCTTTAATTGCAAAATTTCCTCAGGAAGACTTATTTAAAGTCTATTTGGCAGAAATTATGCTTAATGATGGAGATGAAGATGATGGCCTCTCGCTTCTGTATGGCGTTTCTAAAGAGTCTTCAGCCTATCTGGATAGTTTACTTGTACAAGCAGATTACTACCAAACAAGCGGCTTAATTGAGACAGCTAAAGATAAATTGCTTCAAGCTCTTAAACTTGCTCCAGAAGAGGATGCAATTAAATTTGGATTAGCTGAACTTGACTATTTAAGTGGAAACTATGAACAAGCCTTATCTTTATACCAAGATTTAATTCAGCGCCAGAAAACTTTTGGTGAAGTTAACCTAAATCAAAGATTAATTGCTACTAACGCAAAATTAGGCAATTACGAAGCAGCCGCAAAAATTATTAGAGAGCACAGCAGTAGCCTGCTAGATATTGATAGCAAGTATGAAGCTGGGCTAGTAATGCTAGCTGTTGGTGATGATGATCAGGCTATTAAGCTATTAGACGAAGTAATAGATCAAAGTCCTGATTATGTCAATGCTTATCCTTTACTTGCTCAAGCTTATGAACATAAGCATGATAACGAGCAAGTATTGCGCAGCGTACAAGCAGGATTAGCCTATAATGAATTAGATGAAACTCTTTATTCAATGGGAGCGCGTGCAGCCGCAAATTTGAATCAGTTGGACACTGCGGCAGATTTGCTCGAGAAGGGGCTTAAACAGGCGCCTGACAACAGTGAATTACGGATGCAACTATCTAACCTATATTTGCATCGACACCAGAATAAGCAAAATATTGCCTTATTCAAAGACTTTGATAATGAGAACATTGATGCTCAAGCTCACTGGAATATGGCTTTGTCATATGAACGTCTAGATGATACAGAAAAAGCACAAAGTGAATTTTTATTGGCTTATCCGGATTTTAAAGAGAATCCAGATTTCTTGCATCAAATGATTATGTTCTTTAGTGTTCAAAACAATCCTGATATTACTAAACAGTTATTGCAAAAATATCTTGAATTAGTACCCGAAGATATGGAAATGCAAGATTTGTACAATAATTTGTAAAAAATAAACGTCTGAGAAAATTGCTTTTCTCGGACGCTTTTTATTTACGGATTAATAAGTGATGCCGTTTTTGCTTATATGTAAATCCTTCACCTAACGCTTCGTGAACTTCAATAATTGACACAAATGCATTAGGATCTTCCTGCCTAATTAGTTGTTTAATAGTCGCTATTTCTCTAGGAGACACGACTACGTAGATTACTCGTTTATCATCTTGTTTATAACCACCTAGAGCTTTAAAGTAAGTAAAACCACGATCAAGTTTTAAATCAATCATTTTACCAATTTGTTCATACTTATTAGAAATAATTAATAAACCACGTGCACTATAAGCACCTTGTTGTACAGTATCCATTACGCGTGATAAGACAAAAGAAGCAAGCAAAGTATACATCATATGCTTGAGATCTAGATAGGACAGGGATGCAAATAAAACTACAGCATCACAGAATAGCAGCATTTTGCCAGATGAAATGCCAAATTTGATTTGACAAATTCGAGCAATAATATCAGTCCCGCCAGAGGTACCGTTATATCTGAAAACCAGCCCTAAACCTATACCTGAGAGTACACCTGCTGAAATTGCAGAAAGGAAGAGGTCGTGTTCTAAATCTAATTGTTTTATAATAGGTACTGAACGCCAAAACCAAAGAAAAAAGGAAAGGCAGAGCGTTCCCCAGATTGTATAGGTTAATAAGCGTTTGCCCATAAAACGATAACCTAATATGATTAATGGGATATTAAGTACTAGGGTGGAAAGTCCCATATTAATATTCCAAAAATGGCGTAAGATAAGTGAAATACCACTTATTCCACCGTCGGCTAATTCATTGGGAACTGAAATGATTTCCAAGCTTAGTCCATAGATGGCACATCCTAATGCAATCATAAAGATATCAATCGCGGTAGATTTATTGATTTTAAGCATAATGATTACCTCCTTTATGTCTTTCCCTTCATTTTAACAAACTAAAAGTGAAAAGTTATAAATAAAGAAATTAAGAATTGAGATTTTGCTAATGATTAAAGTAGATAAATTACCAGAAGTATTTATTAAAGCAATGCCGGTTTTACAGATTTTAGAAGATGCCGGCTTTGAAGCATATTTTGTCGGTGGTTCAGTGAGAGACCTTTTACTTGATAGACATGTTCATGATGTAGATATTACTACTAGTGCCTATCCTGAAGAAGTTAAAGAGCTTTTTGAAAAGTCGATTGATACAGGAATTAAGCATGGTACGGTAACCGTTTTGTATGGCGGTGAAAGCTATGAAATTACCACTTTTAGAACTGAATCTGGTTATCAAGATTTTAGAAGACCAGATCATGTTACATTTGTACAAAACCTTGATGAAGATTTAAAGCGCAGAGATTTTACAATTAACGCACTAGCAATGGATCTTCATGGGCAAATTGTTGACCTGTTTAATGGTATAGAAGATTTAAAAAATCATATTATTCGTGCGGTTGGTGATCCTGAAAAGAGATTTCATGAAGATGCATTAAGAATGATGCGGGCAGTTCGTTTTACCAGTCAATTAAAATTCAATTTGGAAGAAAAGACTGGACAAGCAATTAAGGATAATCATGAACTTTTAAAGAAAATTTCGGTAGAACGAATTCGGGATGAATTTGTAAAGATGGGATTGGGTCCTCATTCAAGACAAGCTTTTCAGATTTTCCTTGATACGCAATTAAGTGAAGATGTTCCTGACTTTGCAGGAAAAAAAGAATTACTGCAAATTTATCCACGTTTGCAGTTTAGTCCAACTCTTGAAACAAGTTTGTGGTCATTGATTATTATTCTACTTAAGCTTCCTAATGAAGAAATCAGTCGATTTATGCGAGATTGGAAAAATTCTAATGCTATGACTGAACAGGTAGGACGTATTATTAAATTCTTTGACCTTATTTCTGATTATACTCCGAATGATTATGAATTATTCCAAGCAGGTGAAAGGACAATAATTAATACTATCGATGTGGCTCATATTTTGGGACAGCCTGTTGCTTCGGAAGCGTTGGTTGATCGTTATATGGCTTTGCCGATTAAAAAGCCAGCTGAGCTTGCAATAGATGGACGCTTTTTAATTAAGCATGGGATGCGTCCTGGTGCTCAATTAGGACATACTCTTAATCAAATTAGAGAATTAGTAGTTTCAAGCAGATTAGAGAATAGTCCAGATGCAATAGAAAAGTATTTAGAAAATTTAGATTAACTAAAAAAGATGTATCAGAATTGATACATCCTTTTTAAACGTAAAGTAAAACGGAAAAATACATTAAAATAGAACCTAACATGACGAATAAATGCCAAACCGTATGGATAAATGGCACATTACGCATACTGAATAAAATCGCTCCGACCGTATAAGCAATACCACCACTGACTAATAGCCAAAAGCCTGTTGGGCTAAGACGCACATACAAGTATGAACCGGATAAAATTACTAACCAGCCCATAGCAACGTAAAGTACGGTGTCGAGAATTACATGCTTTCCCCGGTTGAAAATATAATAGATGATCCCAAAGATCGTTAATCCCCAGATCAAGCCAAATAATGTCCAACCCCATGCACCGCCAATTGCAACTAAAGAGTATGGGGTATATGAACCTGCAATCAAGAGAAAAATTGAAGAATGGTCGAAAATCTGGAAGACATTTTTAGCTCGCGTAAAAACTAAACTATGATATAAAGTTGAAAACAAATATAACAAGACTAGGCATGAACCATAAATAGTAAAAGTTACTATGCGCATGGGACTGCCAGTATGTGCAGCTTTAACAATTAAAACTACTAAGCCTGCAACAGCTAGACCAAAGCCGATGCCATGTGTAATAGCACTAAAAATGTTATCAAGTAAATAGTATCTTTCCGATCTTAATTTTGGCTCCTGCCAAAGTTTTTTCATTTTTGTGATGCAACAATCCAACAATCCAATCATTCCTTTTTTCTTCTGGAAAATTTTTGATATACTAACTATATGTTACTTGCTCATATTTTATCATAAAAATTAAAGTGAGCATCTTAGAATAGGGGTCGAATACATTGTCAAAAATTAAAATTATGACAGATTCCTCAGTTCAATTAACTGAAGAAGAAATAAAAAAATATGATATTACTGTTGTACCTTTGTCAGTAACTATTGATGGTAAGACATATGTTGACGGTGTAGATATTACTAGACGCGACTTTATTGAAAGAATGGATGAAGGCAGTGATGTGCCTAAGACCAGTCAGCCTCCAATTGGTCGCTTTGTAGAAACAATTAAAAAGTTGACTGCTGATGGCAGTGAAGTGTTAGGAATCTTTTTGGCTAAGTCTCTTAGTGGAACAATCGATGCCGCTAAGCAAGCAGCTCAAATGGTTCCTGATGCTAAGGTCGTATGCCATGATTCTGGTTATACAGATCGAAGCGAAGGCTATGAAGTCCTTGCTGCAGCTAAAGATGCTCAAGCAGGCAAGTCTATTGATGAAATCTTGGATCATCTGAAGAAAATGGAAGACAATATGTATTTGGAAATGATGATTCCTGATTTAACCAATATTGTAAAAGGCGGCCGACTTGGAAAATTGGCTAGTCGTGTAGTCAGCATGTTAAATATTAGAATCTTCTTGCAAATGAAGAATGGGAAAGTCTTAGTACCTAAAAAGGGACGGGGCAAGAAATTCACCGAAAAGTTTAATGATATGTTGGTTGACCAATTGAAGGAATTGGGCGATCAGGTTAAGCAAGTAGGTATTTCATATGTTGATACACTAGATGATATGGAAAAATTAGCTGCTCGTTTTAAGGAAGTAAATCCTAATTTAGATATTTTGATTCGAGAAACTAGTCCAATTATTATTACTCATGCAGGTCATGGTGCCTACGCAGTTATGTTTTATACGGAGTAAAAATGGCTTATCGAGAAAGTTTTTATCGTTATTTGATGACGCAGCGTGATGCGGATTCTTCAGATGAAATAGCACAATTTGCGAATAACGCACAGCATGATCTGACTTTTCCTAAGCAGGAACAAGATTATGAAAAATTGTCAGATTATTTAGAACTTAATGCTAGTTATTTACCAAGTATGTCTATTTTTGATCGTGCATATAGAATGTATGAAGACAAAATGATGTATTAAGCCCAAGCCTCTGTTGCCTGGGCTTTTTCATTGGATGAGAAATAAAATGGAAGTAATGATTTTTATTGGAGTGCTCGTCTTTGCTGTTGCCATGGCAACGATGATCCAGCAACGATTTTTACAAAAAATATCAGTTAATTATATTGCCCTAGTTATTGGGATGGCGATTGCGTTAGTGCCGCAGACCAATCTTTTAATTGAAAATTTTAATTCAGAAGTCTTTTTGGGCTTGATTGTCGCACCGCTCTTATTTTTTGAGGGCCAAAGAACTCGGCTATATAGTATTTTACGTAGCTGGCGTGCAATCGTTGGCTTAACGGTAGTAATGATCGTGTTAGCAACAGTTGTAGCAGGATTGGGAGTTTATGCTATAGGACTTTCTCTGCCACTATCATTTATTTTGGCATCTGTTTCTACACCAACAGATGCAACGGCAACTGAATCAGTCATTCACGGGCTAAAGCTGCCTAAAAAAATTAGTTTTTATCTTAAAGATGAATCTTTATTTAATGATGCGTCCGGTATTATACTGCTCAATATGGCAGTAGATTGGTATATTCATAAGCAGCTTCATGTTGGTGAAGCGATTATTGACCTCCTTTATTCTGCTGGTGGTGGAATTGTGCTAGGAATTTTAATCGCGGCTATTCTAGTCTTTTTGAGGCAAAAGAGCTTCAGATCAAAATACCATTTGGTATCTGATGTAAAGATGCCCATGGAAGTTTTATTCTTTTTGACACCTTTTATTATTTATTTTGTAGCTGAAGAAATTCATGTTTCAGGGATCATAGCTGTGGTAGCTGCAGGTTTACTTCACAACGTAGAATCTGAGCGTAGTCGTTTAACGAATGCATCGATTTTTTACAGTAATCACCAATTTTCACAATTAATAATTGATATTTTAAATGGTGCTGTCTTTTTGCTTTTAGGAATTATTATTATTCGATCAATGCGCGATGATGTTTTCAATCAACAGACGATTGAGGCAATTTTAATTGGTATAATTTTATATGTTGCGAATTTGGCAGTGCGCTTTTTCTATTGTCGATTTTCACCATCAATTAAAGGAAAAGTCAATTCAAAGGACGCATTAATCTTTAGTTTAGGTGGAATTCATGGTGCAGTGACTTTTGCCTTGGCTTATACTTTAAGTGAAATGAGCGTTAATATTGCTGATCTTCATTTGATTTTAGTTAGTGAAATTGTATTGATTTTATTAAGTTTAATAGTTCCTACAGTTGTGTTTAGATTTATTTTGGAAAAAGACAAGCCTGATTTAGATCAAAGGAAAGAAGTAAATCGTGTACGCAAGGCGATGGTTCATTATGCACTAAAGCAGATGAATCAGATTTATTTGCCTAAAAAGATTCGCAAGCAGCTAGATTTCGATTTGCGAACACAAATGAATCAAACTTCTATTAAGGATTTTGTTAGAGAAGTTAAATATACTGTTAAACAAAAAGAATTAACAGATGATCAAAAAGAATTTAGAGCGGAAGTTTATCGCTATACTTTTAGACAAGAACGTAATTATTTAGGAAAAATTGCACAGCAAGAACAAGAGTATCGGCATGGCTTTTTGGTATTATATCGAGAAATTTTGATTGCGGAAGTAATTTTCTTAGGTGATGAAGAAGAATAATATTAAAGAAAGAAGAGATAATATGGCAACAATTCAATGGTATCCAGGTCACATGAATAAGGCTCGAAATCAGCTCGAAGACAAATTAGGCTTGATCGATGTTTTAGTTGAAGTTCTTGATGCTAGAATTCCCGAATCATCAAGAAATCCAATGATAGAAGAATTAGTAGGCAATAAGCCTCATATTATTATTTTGAATAAAGCAGATTTAGCTGATCCTGCTTTAACTAAAAAGTGGGCCACTAAATTAAGTGGACCAGGTAAATATGTCTTGGCTATTGATTCACTGCATAATACCAATATGCAAAAGTTAATCTCAATGGTTAAAAAAGCTGCTGCAGAAAAGACTAAAAAACTGGAAGCTAGAGGTGCCTCAAATCCTACGATTAGAATAGCTCTTGCAGGTATTCCTAACTGCGGCAAATCGACCATCATTAATCGCTTAGTAGGACGCAATGTGGCTGAAGTAGGTAATAAGCCAGGCGTTACGAAAGGCCAAAGATGGCTAAAGACCAGTAGTAATATTCAAGTTTTGGATACACCGGGTATCTTATGGCCTAAGTTTTCAGACCAAGAAGTTGGTTATAAGTTGGCTGCCTTTGGTGCAATTAAGGATAGCGTATTTCATGCTGATGATGTGGCTTTATATGTACTTGAGAATTTACGCCAGCACTATTTGAAAGATTTGACTAAGTTTTCTAAGTTAAATAGTGCAGATATTGAGAATTTGTCAGATCCGGATATTCTTTTAGCAATGACTGAAAAATATGGTATGCGTGATGATTATGATAGATTTTCACTATTTATGTTGCAGCGATTACGTAAGGGCGCAATTGGAAGAATTACGTTAGATAGGCCAAGCAATGACGATTAAAGAAGTAAAAGAATTATTATCATCAAATGATGTAACTGAGGCTCAATTAGCGGAATTAGAAAAAGATCCTCGGGTGGGCGTACAGAAATTAATAGTTAGTTATCGAAAAAAGCAAGCTAAGTTATTAGCAAAGAAAGAAGCTTTTTTAGAACGCTTTTCATATGAAAAACAATTTTGGCAAAAAGGAGAATTAGTCGCTGGCGTTGATGAAGTTGGTCGTGGACCTTTGGCTGGGCCAGTAGTCACAGCTGCTGTGATTATTGATCATAATTTTGATTTATTAGAAGTGAATGATTCTAAAAAATTAAGCCCTGAAAAAAGACTGCAACTTTATCCTAAGATTTTGTCAGAAGCTGTCAGCGTCGGAATTGGCGTCAAAAGTGCCGCTGTAATTGATCAGATTAATATCTATGAAGCAGACCGTCAGGCGATGGCTCAAGCAGTAAAAGCTCTTGATGTAAAACCTGATGCACTCTTGGTTGATGCTATGAATGTACCAATAGATATACCCCAAATTGAGTTGATCAAGGGGGATGCTAAATCCAATTCTATTGCAGCTGCGTCTATTGTTGCTAAGGTATTTCGGGATAAATTGATGGATGATTATGATAAAATTTATCCACAATATGGTTTTCCTAGAAATGCGGGTTATGGCACTAAGGAACATGTTGAAGCGTTAAAGAAATATGGTCCAACTCCGATTCACCGTAAGACTTTTGCTCCTGTAAGTGATTTTTTTAAATAAAATTCGATTTTAAAAGAAAAAAGCTTCTTTTTTTGCGTAATAAATAGTGGAGGCTTTTTATGAAAAAAAAAGAATTTTTATTAAGACTAAAATTGCAAAAGGGTGTCGGCTACGTAAAATTATTAACGATTACCAATCAAATGAAGCCGGGATTAGAAATTGAAATTGATGATTTAAACGAGATGGATTTATCAGAAAAATTGATAAATGCATGTCAATTGGCTTTTAATGATGATAAATTAGCCAAACTGACTAGCCAAATTGAGCGGCAATGTATTGTAATTAGTTTCTTTGATGAAGAGTATCCTGAAAAACTCCGGCAGATTTATCGTCCGCCTTTAATTTTATTTGCACAGGGAAATTTGTCTTTATTAAAGAAGGATATCGTAACGATTGTTGGTTCGCGTTATCCGACACGCTACAGTAGGGATGTAATTAATCGATTAGTTCCAAATTTGCTTGATCAAAATAAAGTAATTGCTAGCGGTTTAGCTAGGGGAGTAGATGCCTTGGCACATGAAGCCACTTTAAAAAATGAAGGTCGTACTATTGCCGTAGTTGGCAATGGCTTGAACCATTCTTATCCTACAGAAAATTATTCCTTGCAAGAGCAAATAAAAAATAATGGTTTAATTATTAGTGAATACCTGCCAGATACGCCGCCGAGGCCCTATAGATTTCCCGAGCGTAACAGGATTCTTGCTGGTTTGAGTGAAAGTATCATTGTTACAGAGGCCAAAGAAAAGTCTGGTTCACTAATTACTGCGAGCTTAGGATTACAAGAAAATAGAGATATTTATGCAGTCCCTGGTCCAATTACTAGTAAGTTGTCTGCAGGTCCTAATCAGTTGATTGAAGCGGGCGCTACACCAATTGTTGATTTTAAATTCAAAAACGAAAAGATTTGACAATTAACAAAGTATTATTTATCTTTGGACTGTATAAAGTAAAAAAAATATTTAAATAAGGAGGCATTTAATGCCTACTAAAGCAAAAAGTAAATCAAAAACTAAAAAACGTAAAAAAACTTTAGTCATTGTGGAATCTCCCGCAAAGGCTAAAACTATTGAAAAATATTTGGGTAGAAATTATCACGTTATTGCCTCAAAAGGCCATATTCGTGATTTACCTAAGTCTCAAATGGGGATTGACTTTGAAGATAACTATAAGCCAAAGTATATTTCCATTCGTGGCAAAGGTGACACAATTAAAGAACTTAAAAGCGAAGCTAAAAAAGCTAAAGAAGTCTACTTGGCATCCGACCCCGATCGTGAAGGGGAAGCTATTGCTTGGCACGTTGCGCATGCTCTTAATTTAGATGAGAATGCCAAAAACCGAGTAACTTTTAACGAAGTTACCAAAGATGCGGTTAAAGAAAGTTTTAAGCATCCACGAACAATCGATATGGATACTGTTGATGCTCAACAAGCTCGTCGTGTTCTTGACCGAATTGTAGGTTACTCACTTTCCCCAATTTTATGGGCTAAAGTGAAAAAAGGTTTGAGTGCTGGTCGTGTTCAATCTGTTGCTTTGAAGCTAGTTATTGATCGTGAAAAAGAGATTAAAAACTTCAAGCCTAAGGAATACTGGACAATTGATGCCGAGTTTGCAAAAGACAAAGAAAAGTTTAAGTCTGCTTTTTATGGTGTTGATGGCAAGAAGACAGAATTGCCAAATATTGATGCAGTTAAAGAAGTTTTAGCAAAGATTGATAAGAAGAAAGACTTTATTGTTGAAAAAGTTGTTTCTCGTCAACGTCGCAGACAGCCTGCTGCACCATTTACTACTTCAACTATGCAACAAGAAGCTAATAAACGCTTAGGCTATAGAACTCGTAGAACTATGAGCATTGCACAGCAATTATATGAAGGAATTAGTCTAGGCAAGCAGGGCACTGTTGGTTTAATCACCTATATGAGAACTGACTCTAAACGAACTTCTCCAGTTGCTCAACAAGAAGCTTCAAAGTTCTTGCATGAAAATTATGGAGCAGAATTTGCTGCTAAGAGTCAAAGACATTTTAAGAATCAGGAAGATGCTCAAGATGCCCACGAAGCAATTCGTCCAACTAGCGTATATAGAACTCCTGAATCATTAAAGGATGTTTTAACTAAAGAGCAATACCGTTTGTATAAACTAATCTGGTCACGTTTCTTAGCTAGTGAAATGACTCCTGCTGTTTATGACACTGTTAGAGCAGATATTGTGCAAAATGGCGTAATTTTTAGAACTACTGGTTCAAAAATGAAATTTGCTGGTTTTACTAAAGTTTATGATAATCAGCAAGAAAAGAATGTTGAATTGCCAGACTTGCAAGAAGGCGATCAAGTTAAAATGACCAAGTCAGATAACAAGCAGCACTTTACTTTACCCCCTGCTCGTTATACTGAAGCTAGCTTGGTTCACGCTCTAGAAGAAAATGGTGTTGGACGTCCATCAACTTATGCACCTACAATTGATACCATTCAACGTCGCTATTACGTCAAGTTAGATGGTCGTTCAATTGTTCCAACTGAATTAGGTGAAATTGTTGATACATTAGTTGAAGAATTTTTCCCAGACATTGCTAATGTAGACTATACTGCTCATCTTGAGAATGAATTAGATGAAGTCGAAGATGGTAAAAAGCAATGGGTAAGTGTAGTTGACGAATATTACCAGCCATTTAAGAAGGAATTGAACAAAGCAGATAGCGAAATTCAAAAGGTACAAATTAAAGACGAACCAGCTGGATTTAACTGCGATATCTGTGGTGCACCGATGGTAATTAAGATGGGACGTTATGGCAAGTTCTATGCATGTTCACGTTTCCCAGATTGTCGTAATACTAAACCAATTGTGAAGAAGATTGGTGTGGTTTGTCCTAAGTGTGGTAAAGGTGAAGTGGTAGAAAAGAAATCACGTAGAAATCGCAAATTCTATGGCTGTTCACGTTATCCAGAATGTGATTTTGTATCATGGGACAAACCAATTGGCAGGAACTGCCCTAACGATGGTCATTTCTTAGTAGAAAAGCATTCGAAAAAAGGACCAGTTATATTGTGTCCAAATGGTGATTACCGTGAGGAACCACAAGAAAATGAAGATAAATAAGATTAAGAATAAGGTGATTTAATGCCCAAAAATGTAACTGTAATCGGAGCAGGTCTTGCTGGAAGTGAAGCAACCTGGCAATTAGCTAAGCGTGGAATTCACGTTGACCTGTACGAAATGCGTCCTCAAAAAGAGACGCCTGCACATGAAACCGGCGAATTTGCGGAATTAGTCTGCACAAACTCCATGCGTTCTAATCAGTTGTCTAATGCAGTAGGACTTTTAAAAGAAGAAATGCGTCATCTTGATTCATTGATTATGAAAGCCGCTGATAAGACCCAAGTTCCTGCTGGTGGAGCATTAGCAGTGGATCGTGACAGTTTTAGTAAATACGTAACTGATACTTTGCGTGGCTTAGATAATGTCACAGTTCATGAGGAAGAAATTACTGAAATTCCGGCAGAAGGCATCACTATTATTGCCACTGGTCCTTTAACCAGTGACGCATTGGCTGAGCAAATTCAGAAGTTTTCTGGTACAGATAGTCTGCATTTCTTTGATGCCGCTGCTCCAATTGTAGCTGCGGATTCAATTAATATGAATATTGTTTATAAAAAATCACGCTACGACCGCGGAGAAGCTGCTTACTTAAATTGTCCAATGAACAAGGAACAATATGAAAACTTCACTCGTGAATTAATTAAAGCAGAAACTGCTCAATTACATGGTTTTGAAAAGAATGATGTTTTTGAAGGTTGTATGCCAATTGAAGTTATGGCCGCTCGAGGTGCTAAGACGATGTTGTTCGGACCGCTTAAACCAGTAGGTCTGGAAGATCCTCATACCGGTGAAACACCATATGCAGTAGTCCAACTTCGTCAAGATAATGCTGCTGCTTCAATGTATAACATTGTTGGTTTCCAAACTCACTTGAAGTATGGTGAACAAAAGAGGGTCTTTTCTATGATTCCTGGACTTGAAAATGCTCGTTTTGTTCGTTACGGCAAGATGCACAGAAATACTTATATGGCTTCTCCAGACGTGTTGACTGCTAGTTACGAAGCTAAGAAGCGTCCTGGATTGTTCTTTGCAGGACAGATGACAGGTGTTGAAGGCTACGTTGAAAGTGCAGGAAGTGGCTTAGTAGCCGGAATTAACGCTGCACGTGAAGCTTTAGGTGAGGAGCCAATTGCCTTTCCTAAAGACACTGCATTAGGGTCAATGGCAAATTATGTTACTACTACTAGTGCCAAGCATTTTCAACCAATGAATGCTAGTTTTGCGCTTTTACCTGCCTGGGAAGGTAAGAAGATCCGTAAAAAGCGTGAACGTCACGAAAAAATTAGTGAACGTGGTATCGAAAGCATAGATAAATTTAAAGCGGAAGTTTTAGATTAATGTCAGAAAAACAAGATGAATTAACTCATTTTATTTCTTATTTGCAAAATGAGCGACATTATAGCGATTTAACTATTTCTTCTTATCAAACCGACTTGTTAGAAGCTAAAAAATTTTGGCAAAATAATGGTGGCTTTGATGGCTGGAAGAATGTGCAAGAACGTGATATTCAGATTTATTTACAAAATTTAGCTGATCGTAAATTAGCACGTAGCAGTCAAGCGCGACAAATGTCGAGTTTACATTCATTTTTCCGCTTTTTAACGCGAAGAAAATTTATCCAGATTGATCCCACACAGGGAATTGCCCTAAGACGTGGGGAGAAAAAATTACCAGAATTTTTTTACGAGAACGAGCTGAAGCAGGTATTTGACTCACTGAAAGGTAATCAGCCTTTGACAGTGCGTAATTTGGCATTATTTGAACTGTTTTACGCTACGGGGATGCGTGTAAGTGAAGTTAGCAATTTAACCTTGCATCAAATAGATCTTAATTTACAAACGATTTTGGTCCATGGTAAAGGAAATAAAGATCGTTATGTTGCTTTTGATGATCATACAAAAAAATCGCTAGTTAAGTATCTTGAAGATGCACGACCTAATTTATTAAAAGATGATGCTGAACAGCATGTTTTTTTAAGTAATTTAGGCAAGCCTTTGAGCAAACGCGGAATTGAATATGTGATGCAAAAAACTTTTAATCAGGCTGGAATAAGTGGAAAAGTTCACCCTCATGAGTTGCGTCATACTTTTGCAACCGCTATGCTTAATAATGGGGCGGATTTACGCAGCGTCCAAGAACTATTAGGACACAGTAGTTTATCTGCTACCCAGATTTATACGCATGTTACAATGGCGCATTTAAAATCAGATTATGAAAAATACTTCCCTCGTAATAAAGAAAGTTGAGGTTTAATATGACAACAATTTGTTCAGTAAGATTTAATGGAAAAACTGCAATTGCAGGTGATGGACAAGTTACTTTAGGTGAAAAGGTAATCGCTAAGGCAACTGCACGTAAGATTCGTCGTATTTACCATGATCGTGTAATTATCGGTTTTGCCGGTGGTGTTGCTGACGCTGTTAGCTTGCAAGATATGCTTGAAGGCAAGCTTGAAGCATATAGTGGTGATCTTCGTCGTGCAGCCGTAGAAATGGCTCAAGCATGGCGTAAGGATCCAACTTTGCAAAAATTAAACGCAATGTTAATCGCATTTAATGATAAAGATTTGTTACTAATTTCAGGTAATGGTGAAGTTCTTGAACCAGATGAAAACGTTGTGGCAATTGGTTCAGGAGGTAACTTTGCACAAGCAGCAGCTATTGCAATGACACGTCATGCAAATGATATGCAAGCTGATGAAATCGCTCATGAAGCTGTAAAAATTGCCTCAGGAATCGATGTCTTTACTGATGATCATATTGTTACCGATGAAATTTAAGGAGTAAAGTATGGCTATTAAAACACCAAAAGAAATAGTTAAGATCTTAAACGAATATATTATCGGTCAAGATGAAGCTAAAAAGTCAGTTGCAATTGCTCTTTATAACCGTTATCGTAGAATGCAATTGTCTAAGCAAATGCAACATGAAATTACACCTAAAAACTTGCTAATGGCAGGTCCTACAGGTGTTGGTAAAACTGAAATTGCTCGTCGTTTAGCTTCAATTGTAGAAGCACCATTTGTTAAGGTAGAAGCTACTAAATTTACTGAAGTAGGTTACGTTGGTCGTGATGTTGAATCAATGGTCCGTGATTTAGTAGGCGAAGCCGTACGTATGGAAGAAAAGGATCAATTTGCGCGTGTAAAGCCTCAAGCTACTAAAGAAGCTAACAAGCAATTGGTTCGTTTGCTTGCTCCTGGTGTTAAGCGTGAAAAGCGTGGAAACCAAATGCAACAAATGCAAGACATGATGTCTATGCTAATGGGCGGTGCAAATCCAAATAATCAAAATGGCGATCAAGAAGAAGTAACTGATGAAGTTAGAAATCAGCGGATGGATGTTGCTGAAAAGCTAAATAAAGGTTTGCTTGAAGATCGTGAAGTAACCATTGAAGTTGAACAAGCTCCTAAAGCTAATCCAATGAGTGACATGATGGGACAAATGGGAATGGACATGGGCTCCATGCTTAATGACATTATGCCAAAGAAGAAGGTTAAGCGTACTTTATCTGTTCGTGACGCACGTGAAGTCTTGATTCAAGAAGAATCACGCAGGATGGTAGATTATGATACTATTTATCAACGCGCTATTGAGAGAAGCCAAAATAATGGTATTATCTTTATCGATGAAATTGACAAAATTATTGCTGGTAACAAGCGTAATTCTGGTGAAGTTTCTCGTGAAGGTGTACAAAGAGATATTTTGCCAATCGTTGAAGGTTCAACCGTAAATACTAAGTATGGTCCTGTTTCAACTGATCATATTTTATTTATTGCTGCTGGTGCCTTTGCAGAAAGCAAGCCAAGTGATTTGATTCCGGAATTGCAAGGTCGTTTTCCAATTAGAGTAGAACTTAATGCATTGACTAAGGATGACTTTGTCAAGATTTTAAAGGATCCACAAAATTCATTGCTTAAGCAATATATTGCTTTAATGAAGGCTGATGGTATTAAGTTAATCTTTACTCAAGAAGCAGTTGATAAGATTGCTCAAATTGCCTTTGATGTTAACCAGGGGACAGACAATATTGGTGCCAGACGTCTTTCTACTATTCTTGAAAAATTACTTGAAGATGTTCTCTATGAAGGTCCTGATATGGAAATGGGCGAAATTACCATTACTGAAGCATACGTTGAAGAAAAATTACATGACATTATCATGAACAAGGACTTAACTAAGTTCATTTTATAATTTATAAATTAAGTAACAGCTGATTATCCAGCTGTTTTTTGTTAAAAGCATCTGTTTTGTTTAATGATTAATGTTAAAATATAAGTAATCAAAGCGATTACATTATATTTTTGATATTATTAAATAAGCTAAGTAAGGACAAATTAAGTTATGGATTATACTATTGAAAATAATATGATTAAAGTTGTAATCTCAGATCAAGGTGCTGAGATTCAAAGTGTTAAAAGTGTTCATACTGGTGAAGAATTTATGTGGCAAGCTGATCCTAAAGTTTGGGGAAGACATGCACCGGTTCTTTTCCCAATTGTAGGTAGACTGAAGAATGACGAATATACTTATAAGGGTAAGACTTACCATTTAGGACAACATGGTTTTGCAAGAGATTCTAAGTTTGAGGTTGAAAATCATACTCAAGAAAGTATCACATTCTTGTTAAAAGATAACGAAGAAACCCATAAGGTTTATCCTTTCAAATTTGAATTTAGAGTAAATTATAATTTGATGAATAATTTACTTGAAGAAAACTTTAGCGTTTTAAATAAATCTGATGACACTATGATCTTTGGTGTTGGCGGACATCCAGGATTTAACTTGCCAATAAAAGATGATGAAAAGAAGGAAGATTACTTCTTCGATATGCATCCATCTGTAGCTCGTGTGAAAATTCCTTTAAAGAACGCATTCCTTGATTGGAATAACCGCTCATTAGCTTCAACTGATAGTTTTATTTCCTTGAGTGATGAATTATTTAAGAATGATGCTTTAATTTATGAATTACATGGACACGATAATAAAGTATCACTTAGAACTGACAAGAGTAAATTCCACATTAATGTTTGGACCAGAAATGCACCATTTGTTGGTATTTGGTCACAATATCCTAAGACAGCGGATTATGTATGTATTGAGCCATGGTGGGGAATTGCTGACAGAGATGATGCAGATGGTCAATTAGAACATAAATATGGCATGAATCATTTGGAACCTAATAAAGAATTTCAAGCCGGTTTTAGTATGACGTTCCACTCAGATGCAGATCCTGAAGAATAAAAATAATTTGAATATTTGACTTTAAAAGCTTTCCGATTGGAAGGCTTTTTTGTTTTTTGAGAAAAAATAAAAATAAATTTAACGGCTTTCATTGTTTAAATAAAGCAATTTTAAGATTTTCTATACGAAATTGAACTATTGACATTTTAAATGAAAGTAATATGATTTGTTTATCAAATAATTTGAATATCAAACTATTTGATAAACAAAATAAAGAGGTGAACTAAAGGATCTTGAATGCCGTAGAAATAGAACGGCTAACTGGACGTAGTGAGCCGCTTAGTTTAGTAGATTGTGTTCTTGAAAAAAATTCGAATGAATTAACTGCATTGACGAATGTAACGATGAATGAAGAATTTTTTCAAGGGCACTTTCCGGGTAATCCGGTGATGCCAGGAGTATTGATCGTTGAAGCGTTAGCGCAGGGATGTGAAGTATTGCTTGATAATGATCGATCTGCTTTGAAACTGAGTCAAATTAAAAAGGCTCGTTTTAGAGAAATGGTTAAGCCAGGAGATCAGTTAACAATTAAAGTTAAACGTAAGCTTAAAGACGAATTTATTTTTAAAACTGAAGCATATATCCAAGATAAGCTTGTTTGTAGTGCAGAACTTTCTTTCTCTTAAATAATTTAAATGATTTTGTTTTATAATTTAAGTTGAATATAAACGATAAAGGAACTAGATTATGAAACACTTATATCAAGAGATAAATGATGCGCTTTACAACACTTATTACGGTATTAATCGCATTGAAGAAGAAGAACTTAAAAAGAGTCAGTTCAAAGATTTAACTGTTAAAGAGTTACATGCAATCGATGCGATTACGATGTATGATCATCTAACCGTTTCGCAAGTGGCCGATAAGTTGCACTTGTCACGTGCTACAGTTACTTCGACAGTCGATCGGCTTGTCCGTAAGGGATATGCAGAAAGAATTCGTGATGAAAAAGATCGCAGAGTAGTTCGATTAGCTTTAACCAAAAAAGGACGAGTATTATGCCGTGCTTATCATGCTTATCACAACATGATGGTTAAAAGCTTTTTGCAGAATTTAAATGATGATGAATTACAAACGATCTATCACGCTTTTAAAAATTTGGAGAAATTCGTCAATTCACACTAGATGGGATTGAAAAACGTGAAAGATGTTGAGTTTATAGCTACTAGTTTTGCAGTGCCTGAACGAGTTGTTACAAATGATCAATTGGCTTCATTCATGGATACTTCTGATGAATGGATTAGTAAGCGGACTGGAATCAGACGAAGACATATAAGTACAGAGGAAAATACTTCTTCGTTAGCATTTCGTGCGGTAGAGAAGTTACAAGAAAAAAGCAACTTTTCTCCGGACGAAATTGACTTAATTATTGTGGCGACAATGTCACCTGATAATATGACTCCGAGTACCGCGGCGATGGTCCAAGGAATGTTGGGAGCAAAGAATGCCGTTGCCTTTGATTTGTCTGCAGCTTGTTCAGGCTTTTCTTATGCTATTTCTGTAGCTCGTAATATTTTGCTTAGCAATCACTGGCACAAAGCGATTGTAATCGGTGCGGAAGTTTTATCTAAGTTGATTGATTGGCATGATCGTTTGACAGCCGTTTTGTTTGGCGATGGTGCTGGAGCTGCATTACTAAGTGTAAGCAATGATCAGCATTTATTAGGCCAGGATTTAAAAACTTTTGGAAATATGGGTAATAAGTTAACTGCTGGTCATACTAAGCCGAAAAAGGATTTGCTTGAAAATGATCGAAAAATGTCTGCTTTTGAGATGGACGGTCGAGAAGTATATCGTTTCGCAACGCATCAAGTTCCTAAATCTATTTTACTGGCCGCTCAACAAGCTAATGTTAATTTGGATGAAATAGATCATTTTTTATTGCATCAGGCTAATGAACGAATAATTAAGGAAGTCGCTAAAAAATTGGATCAACCACTAAGCAGGTTCCCAATGAATATTGCTGAATACGGCAATACTGCTGCAGCCAGTGAGGCAATTCTCTTAGCAGAATGTGTAGCTAATAAAGTAATTAAGAAAGGCGATTTAGTCGCCATGAGTGGTTTTGGCGGAGGATTAACCGTAGCCACACTAATATTTAAATTTTAGAAAATAAGAGGTAAAAGTAATGACTAAAGAAGAAATTTTAAAAGATGTTCAAGAAATTGCACAAGACGAATTAGATGTTGAACCTGAAAAGATCACTATGGACACTAATATTAAAGAAGATTTAGATGCCGATAGTTTAGATTTATTTGAAATCTTGAATGAACTTGAAGATAAATATGACATTGAACTTGACGCTGATGATAGTATTCAAACTATTAGTCAATTAGTTGATTTTGTTAAGGATCAAATGGACAAGCAAAAATAATGAAGTTCGGTTTACTATTTAGCGGTCAAGGTGCTCAAAGGGCAGGTATGGGAATTAATTTCTTAGCTGATCCGCTTTTTAAAGAAACAGTAGAAATTGCTAGTGAAGCTAGCGGTCAAGATATTGTTGCTGATTTTAAGAGCGAGCATGATGAATTGAAAAAGACAGTTCATGTTCAGCCAGCTTTAGTTGCCTTTGAAGCCGGAATTTATCGGATGTTGCAACGTGATTTGCCAGATTTTAATGCTGCTGGAATGGTGGGTTTATCTTTAGGCGAATATGGGGCAATGATTGCCAGCAAAGCGATTTCTTTAAAAGAAGGAATTAGTTTAGTTAGTGATCGTGCAAAATATATGCAAGAAGATGCTGATCAAGTTTCTAGTAGCATGGCTGCGTTAATCAAGCCAGATGTTGATAAAGTAAATGCAATTTTGACGGCATTGCAAAATACTGACCAACAAGTATATTTTTCTAATTTTAATTCACCTAAGCAAATTGTAATTGGTGGGGAAGAGTCAGCAGTTAAAAAGGCTGTGCAAGAAATTAATGATCAGGAAGCAGCAAAGCGAGCTGTCGAATTAAAAGTAAATGGTGCTTTTCATACGCCTTTATTTAACGAGGCAAGCAAAAAAATGCATCAACGACTTGCTAACGTTTCTTTTGCTCAAGTTGAAATCCCAGTAATTTCTAATACTACGGTTAAACCATTTACTGATGACTGGGCTGAAATTATGGAAAGACAATTAGCTGTGCCGACTCATTTTGGTTCTTGTGTGCAATATTTGATAGATCAAGTAGGAATTGACGCTACTCTTGAAATCGGTCCAGGAAAAACTTTATCCAGCTTTGCACGACAAGTTGACCGCAAACTTGAACACTATCATATTGGTAATTTGACAGATTATCAAAAATTTATTGAGGAAGAACATGGAATTAAAAAATAAAGTAGTTTTGATTACTGGTTCAACCCGTGGCATTGGTCAAGCGATGGCTTTAGCGTTCGCTAAGGCGGGTGCAAAGGTCATTATTAATGGACGACATGAACAACTGAGCAACGAATTTAAGGCTATTCTAGATAGTGAAAACGCGGAATATCAGTATTTATCTGCTGATTTAGCACAAACAGATTTAAAAGAGTTTGCTAAAAAAGCATGGGATCTATATGGGAAAATTGACGTGTTAATCAATAACGCTGGTATTAATCGCGATAAAATGTTGATCGGGATGCGTGAAGCAGATTTCGATCAAGTTATTAATCTTGATCTGCGAGTTCCTTTCTTTTTAACTAAGGCAATTATTAAAAAGATGAATAAAGAGCGTAGCGGCGTGGTTATCAACATGTCCAGTATAGTCGGCTTACATGGCAATGCAGGACAAGCTAATTATGCTGCAGCTAAGGCAGGTCTAGTCGGTTTTACCAAAGCAGCAGCACGTGAAGCAGCTATGCGTAATATTCGTGTGAACGCCATTGCACCAGGAATGATTAATACTGATATGACCGCTGAATTATCAGACAGAGTAAAAAAGAATATTTTAGAGCAGATACCATTAACTCGTCTAGGTGAGGCTAACGAAGTGGCAGAGACTGCTATTTTTTTGGCACAAAATGACTATATTACGGGTCAAACTATCGTGGTTGATGGTGGAATGACAATGTAGGAGAAATCTCAATGCAAAGAGTCGTAATTACAGGAATGGGAGCCATCGCTCCTAATGGAAATGGTTATGAAAACTTTGTCAACAATAGTTTGGCAGGTAAAATCGGCATTAAAAAGATTAGTAAATTTGATGCGAGTGAAACTGGGATTACGGTTGCCGGTGAAATAGATGACTTTGATCCTAAGGAATACGTTGGTAAAAAAGAGGCTCGCCGAATGGATCTGTATTCTCAATATGCAGTACAAACTGCATCAGAAGCAGTGAAGATGGCCGGAATCAATGAAGAAAATACTAAGCCTGAAGATTTAGGTGTGATTTTTGGTTCAGGTATCGGTGGATTAACTACAATTGAACAACAAGTTATTTGCATGCATGATAAAGGTCCACGTCGAGTTTCTCCATTTTTTATCCCTATGGCTATTGCTAATATGGCAGCCGGAAATATTTCAATTCGTTTTAATGCACAAAATATTTCTACCTCAATTGTAACTGCTTGTGCTTCGGGTACTAATTCGATCGGTGAAGCTTATCGCCAAATTCGTGAAGGCCGAGCTCAAGCAATGATTACTGGTGGTAGTGAGGCGACTGTCAATGAAACAGCAATCTCCGGTTTTGCTGCTTTGACTGCGTTATCACAAAATACAGATCCTGACCGTGCTTCTTTGCCTTTTGATCAAGATCGAAATGGTTTTGTCTTAGGCGAAGGCAGTGGAGCAATGGTTTTAGAAAGCTTGGAACATGCACAAAAGCGTGGTGCCAAGATTTTAGGAGAAATTGTTGGCTACGGTACAACAAGTGATGCCTACCATATTACGTCACCTGATCCAGATGGCAAAGGCGCAGCTCGTGCAATGCAAATGGCAATTGATGAAGCTGGGATTACGCCGGATGAGATAGGTTATATTAATGCACATGGTACAGCAACTCATGCTAATGATAGCGGAGAAAGCAAGGCTATTAATCAGGTATTTGGATCAGATAGCAGCGTGCGCGTTTCTTCAACTAAGGGCATGACAGGACACTTGTTAGGTGCAGCTGGCGCAATTGAAGCCGTAATTACTGTAGCAGGTTTGATGAAAGATAAGTTTCCAATGAATGTGGGATGTTTTAATCAAGATCCTGAGTGTTCAATTAATTTAATTAATCAAGATAATCAAAGCTTTTCTACTGAATATGCGATTTCTAATTCCTTTGGCTTTGGAGGACATAATGCTGTATTAGCATTTAGAAAATGGAGTGAAAATTAATGGATTTGCAAGCAATTTCAAGTTTAATGGATCAGTTTGAAGATTCTGATATTAGAGAATTGAAAATTGACGAGGATGATTTTCATCTTTACTTGAGTAAAAACAAGATTAATAAGATGCAAAGTAAACCTGCTCCAGTAGTTGAAAATAAAGAACCAGCTTCTAAAACATTAGCTAAATCTGAAGATACTGAAGTGGAAAGTACTTCTGATGCTAATGATGCGGCAGTTAAGGCTCCAATTGTGGGTATTGTTTATCTGCAAGCAAAACCAGGTCAACCAGCCTTTGTAAAGGTGGGTGATCACGTAGAAAAAGGTCAAACTGTTTGCATCATTGAAGCCATGAAGATGATGACAGAAATTAAGAGTACTTTAACTGGAACGGTAACAGCAATTAATGTTGAGAACGAAGATTTAGTTGAAGTCGATCAACCCTTGATTTCAGTAAAGGAAGATTAAAATGGCTAAAGAATTAGACATTGCTGCTATAGAAAAAATTATTCCGCACAGATACCCGATGCTTTTGATAGATCGTGTAATTGATCTTGAAGAAGGAAAAAGTGCTACAGCGATTCATAATGTGAGTTTTAGTGAAAAGTTTGTGCAGGCTTCTTCAAAAAGTGATCCAGCTTTCCCCTCGCCGCTAATTGTTGAAGCAATGGCTCAAACTGGAGCGGTAGCTCTTTTGAGTACTTCAGATTTTCAGGGCAAGACTGCATATTTTGGTGGTATTCAAAAAGCTGATTTTATGAGAGAGGCTCGTCCAGGTGATCAAGTAGTGTTAAAAACTGAATTAACCAAGATTCGCAAAAATATTGGTGTAGGTAAAGGCATTGCTACTATAGATGGACACAAGATTGCAGAAGCAGAATTAACATTTATGATTGGCTAGGTGAAATTGATGTTTAAAAAAGTTTTAGTAGCAAATCGAGGCGAAATTGCAGTTCGCATTATTCGTTCGCTAAAAGAGATGAATATTAAGACTGTCGCAATTTACTCAACTGCTGATCGTGATAGTTTGCATGTACAGCTTGCTGATGAAGCAGTCTGTGTAGGAGGACCGCAGCCTACTGATTCATATTTGAATATTAAAAATATTTTAGCAGCAGCTGTAGGGACAGGTGCGGAAGCAATTCATCCAGGTTATGGTTTTTTGTCAGAAAGTGCTGAGTTTGCCCAGATGTGCACTGATTGCGGCTTGATTTTTATCGGACCAAAAGCTGAAACAATTGATCGCATGGGAAATAAGGAACATGCACGTCAAACTATGGTTGCTCACCGTGTACCAGTTACTCCAGGTAGTACTGGTTTTATTACTTCAGCTGATGAAGCTAAGCAAATTGCGGAAAAAATAGGCTATCCAGTTTTGTTAAAGGCAGCAGCTGGCGGTGGCGGTAAAGGCATTCGCCAGGTTACAAAACCCGAAGAAATGGCTGCCGCATTAGCCTCTGCTCAAAGCGAAGCTAAAAATGATTTTGGTGATGATCGCATGTATTTGGAAAAAGTTATGCAAAATGTAAAGCATATTGAGGTCCAAATTTTTAGGGATAGTTTTGGTCATACTGTGTACTTCCCGGAGCGAGACTGTTCATTGCAGAGAAATAAGCAAAAGGTGCTTGAAGAGAGTCCTTGTGAGTTAATTACTCCTGCTGAACGAAAGCATTTGGGTGAAATTGCAGTCAAAGCAGCAGAAGCAGCAGATTATGTAAATACTGGTACCATTGAGTTTTTAATGGATCAAGACCATCATTTTTATTTTATGGAAATGAATACTCGTATTCAGGTTGAACACACTGTTACTGAAATGGTTACGGGTGTTGATCTAGTAAAAGCTCAGATTATGGTTGCTACAGGTCAAGAGTTGCCTTTTACTCAAGCTGATTTAAAGGCAAAGGGACATGCAATCGAATGCCGCATTAATGCGGAAGATCCGGCCAATAATTTTATGCCTTCAGTAGGGAATATTGATTATCTTTATTTACCAATTGGCAATCCAGGGATGCGAATCGATACTGCACTTTATCAAGGCGGCATGATTTCACCATTCTATGATTCGATGATTGCCAAGGTAGTAGCTTTCGGTCAAACTCGTACAGAAGCAATTGCTAAAATTGAACGGTTGTTAAAAGAAATGGTTATTCGCGGAATTACTACAAACCAAGAATTTCATTTAGCAATTTTAAAGGATCCCGGATTTAAGAGCAGCAAATTTACTAATACTTATTTAGAGAAGGAATTTTTACCTAAATGGAAGGAGCGTGCACATGGTCAAGCTGTTTCCGCATAAAAATACGTTAACTGAAAAGCATGTGAAGGCGAATAAAGTTGCCGATGATCGCGTTCCTGATGGCATACTTAAGAAATGTCCGAAGTGTCATACTGAAATTTTTGCTAATCAGTTAGATTCATATTTGACCTGCCCTAATTGTGATTATGGTTTTAGAATTCCCGCTAAAAAGCGAATTGAATGGTTAGTCGATGATTTTGAGGAATGGGACAGCGAGATTTCGCCTTCAGATCCACTCAAATTTCCCAATTATGATCAAAAGATAGCTAAAGCAAAGAAAAATAGTGGCCTTAATGAAGCTGTTTTGACAGGACAGGCTAAGATTGACGGTCAAAGCTTTGCACTAGGCATCATGGATCCCACTTTTATTATGGGTTCATTAGGTCAAATGACTGGTGAAAAAATTACCCGTTTATTTGAAAAAGCTACAAAAAAAGGATTGCCTGTTGTTTTATTTACTGCATCTGGTGGTGCCCGCATGCAAGAAGGTATCTTATCATTAATGCAAATGGCTAAAGTATCCAATGCCGTTGCTAAGCACAGTCAAGCTGGTCTTTTGTATATTGCTGTTTTAACTGATCCAACTACTGGAGGAGTAACTGCCAGTTTTGCGACAGAAGCAGACATAACTCTAGCTGAACCACATGCAATGGTTGGCTTTGCCGGTCGACGTGTAATTGAGCAAACAATCCACCAAGAGATTGCTCCTGATTTGCAGGATGCGGAGAATGTGCTTAAACACGGCTTTATTGATCATATAGTCAAAAGACAAGATGAAAGAAGCACAATCGAGTGGCTTTTGAAGTTTGGTGGTGAAGCAAATGACTAAGAAAGCAATGGAAGTTGTTCAGGCAGCTAGGGATGAAAAACATATCTCAGGTCATGAATTAAGAAAAGTCCTTTTTCCAGATTTCTTTGAATTGCATGGTGATGGCTTAAGTGGTGATGATCCAGCAATTGTTGGCGGATTAGCAACGTTTCATGGTCAACCGGTAACTGTCATTACTACTAGTCGCGGCCATAGTCTAAATGAACGAATGGAAAAGCACTTTGGCCAACCAGAGCCTAGTGGATATCGCAAAGCTTGTCGCTTAGTAGAAAATGCAGCCAAGTTTCATCGACCAGTATTTTTATTTGTAGATACTGCGGGTGCTTATCCAGGTAAAAGTGCAGAAGAAAATGGCCAAGGTGAAGCAATTGCGCAAAATCTTTTGCGTATTGGCCAAGCTAAAACGCCAATTATTACCATAATATATGGTGAAGGTGGATCAGGCGGTGCTTTAGCTCTTGCCTGTGGTGACGGAGTGTGGATGCTAGAAGATAGTATTTATTCTGTTTTGTCTCCTGAAGGTTTTGCTTCTATTTTATGGAAAGATGCTAAAAAAGCAGCAGAAGCTGCGGAAGTGATGCGGTTAACACCAAAGGATCTGTTACAGCAAAAGGTAATTGAAGGTATTATTGACGAGCCAGCAGACCATCTGCAAGTATGTCAAAATATTGAGCAAGTTTTACAAACTGAATTAGATAAGCTGCAAAATTTATCTGCTGAAGAGCTATTAGTAAGACGCTATGAACGTTTTAGGAAGTTTTAGGTGAAAAAATGAGTGGTATTTTAACAGGAAAGAAAATTTTGGTAATGGGCGTTGCTAATAATCGTTCTATTGCTTGGGGATGTGCACAAGCAATGGAGCAGCAAGGCGCAGAAGTGATTTATACATATCAAAACGAACGCTTAAAGAAATTTATTTCCAAGTTAGTAACGGATGAAAATCGTTTAATTGAATGTGATGTTGCCAATGATGAAAGTATTGCCAACGCTTTTGATCTTATTAAGAGTCGTTTTGGTAAAATCGATGGAATTGCTCATGCCATCGCTTTTGCTAAAAAAGAAGAACTTGGCGGCTCGATTCTTAATTCAACTCGCGCAGGTTTTAGTCAAGCTCTAGATGTTTCCGCATATTCATTACTCGCTGTTGCCAAAGAAGGAGCTGCTATTTTAAATAATCCTGCCAGCATTGTCACATTAACTTATATGGGTAGCGATCGTGCCTTGCCTAATTACAATACTATGGGCATTGCTAAGGCAGCTCTTGAATCTAGTGTCCGCTATTTGGCACGTGATTTAGGTGAAGCAGGTGTTCGCGTAAATGCTATTTCAGCAGGGGCAATGAAGACCTTAGCAGTTTCTGGTATTAAAGGACATGCTGATTTATTGAAGATCTCTCAAAGCGAAACCGTTGATGGTGTGAATGTCACTAAAGAAGAAGTTGGAAATACTTGTGCCTTCCTAATGAGTGATCTAGCAACTGGTTTAACTGGTGACGTGATTTTTGTTGATAAGGGTGTTCACTTAAGATAAAATGCAAGTTTATCAATATGATCAGGTTGAATCTACACAAGATTTGGCTAAAGATTATTTGAAAAATAAAAACAAGAAAAAAGCGGCTTTTGTTGCCCAAAGCCAAACTAATGGTTATGGCAAACGAGGTCGCTTTTTCTATTCGCCCGCTCAAACAGGAATTTATTTTAGTATGGCTTTTCCTAATTTTGAAATTGTACGGGAAAAAATCAATTTATTAACGCCATGTATAGCCACCAATGTAGTTGATGTGCTCAGAAAATTTTATCCTCAAAAAGACTTCCGTTTGAAATGGGTTAATGATATTTATTTAAAAAATAAAAAGGTAGCAGGTATTTTAACGGAATATGAGAATAGTGGCTTAATAATTGGTGTCGGCATCAATATCGCAACGCACGATTTTCCAGAGCAGATAAGATTCAAAGCAGGGTACATTTCGGATACTCTTTTTGAGCATAAAAAAATGACCAATGAACTTTTACAAGCAGTTGATTTAGCAAGTAAAAATTATGGTCAAAATCAGTTTATGGAGCAATATCGCAAACTATCTTGGCTCATAGGTAAAAGAGTAAATCTTAAGCTGGGTAAAAAAGAAGTGACAGGACTAGTTAAGACTATTGATGATGCAGGAAAGTTGGTTATTTTAACAAATAATGAAGCTCATAGCTTTTCGAGTGGAGAAGTGACTAAGGTTGAGTTAACTTAAATTCCGTAGTTTCAACATAGAGCATCATATTTTTGCGGTAGTAGTTCAGAGATTTAAGAGGGATGCGCAATGTTTTGAGGATTTCTTCGTCTGAGAGCTTAGGATTAGATAGAATTGAGTAAACAAAGCTCATGCGTAATTTATGACTAGTTAGTTGCATACCAATTAGATCACGATCTGGTGCGATTTTTTGATTGATATTAAAATCTGAAGCATAGTGATCGCCACTTTTGGTTGCAAAAATATATGGGTTAGCATCTTGTGAAAAGTCAGTATGGGCTTGTAGATACTTCTTTAATTGTGAATCAGAAACTTGATCAAGCAGAGTGTTAATGCGCATAGTTAATATTTCAGCTGGCTTGTAGCCGAGTGAAATAGCTGTCATCATCTTAATAGTTTCTGGATGTAATTTAGTCATTTTAGTCAATTCTGACAAATGATCTATCCAGTTGATAACGTACTTTTGTTTACGATCAAATTTATTTCCACGTAATGTGAAAAGTGGGTAGGAATTTATAAAGCCATATTCGGCCAAAAAGACAAAATACATTTTTAAGTGACTGAGATACTTGTTAAC
Organism: Lactobacillus gallinarum; assembly: GCF_002160635.1. Taxonomy (NCBI): domain Bacteria; kingdom Bacillati; phylum Bacillota; class Bacilli; order Lactobacillales; family Lactobacillaceae; genus Lactobacillus; species Lactobacillus gallinarum. Next base: position 21,934 of record NZ_NFKZ01000005.1, on the reverse strand, counting down.
TGTATTGCTCTTGAAGTGCATCTTTTGTTCAAGAGAATCTAAAAAGTTGCGAATGTCGCTCGTGGTAACTTCATTGATAGAAGCACTGGGGCCGATATTAGTGGCGTAATAATTCCAAAAAGTAGTGATTGATTTAGCAGCAAGTGCAATTGTAGAAGGCGCTAATTGCTTTTTTTGTTTGCAATATGTTTGAAATTTATCTTCATAGGGAAACATTGCAAAAATCCTTTCTTGAATTTTTTATTTTATTATATCATATCATTCTTAAGTAGATTGTTACTAAATTCTACTTTAAAAAATAAAAAGCTAGGTTTCACTTCGTTCAACCTAGCAAATCAAAAAATAGTAACTTGCGAAACCTGAAATTAAGTTGTATCATCATATTTGTTAACTAAATAGGTGATGACGTTCACCATTAACCGAGTAATCTAATGACGTCTACTTTATCCAGAGGGATAGAGTGGACGCTTTTTGTTTGGGGGAATGTTTTTAATGAAAATTAGCAATTATATTAGTATAGCCTGTTTTGCCTTTTTTGGTGGCATGGCGCGCTATAGCTTAAATGCTCAATGGAGTTTTTATGGTACCTTCTGGGGAAATATCATAGGTTGTTTTTTATTAGCCTTTTTCACTTACTTTTTTATGGAATTTAAAGATTTCCGTCAATGGTTAACTGTAGGAATTGGTACGGGCTTTGTAGGGGCTTTTACAACGTTTTCTACTTTTAATTTAGATATTTTAAAAAATATTCAAGCCGGTTTACCATTGACTGCTTTAATTTATTTTTTGAGTTCAATTATTTTTGGCTTTATTTTTGCCTTTTTAGGTATGAGAATCGGCAAAAACGTGGGAATGTTGCTTAGAAAGGAAGATTAAAGTGGAGATTCTATTAGCAGGACTTGGTGCGTCAATTGGTGCGATGATTAGATATGCAATAACTAATTATGGTAAAAAACATTGGGAATGGATAGGTAAACAGTTTTCTAATTTGCCAACTCCCACATTGTTTATTAACTTAACGGGGGCACTTATTTTAGGCATTATATTTGGTCTTGGAACCAATGTCTTTTTCTATTCCTTAGTTGGAACCGGTGTATTAGGCGGTTATACAACTTTTTCGACAATGAATACTGAATTAGTTGAATTATATAAAAGTAGAAATTACCATGGCTTGATTCTTTATGCAGTGACCTCATATCTGGGGGGAGTAATTTTAGTTTTCATAGGCTTTTGGATAGGACAACTGTGTAAATAGATTCAATAATTAAGTTATTCTAAATATGTAGTATATTCATTGACACTATGTCATTTAAGAAATAAAATCTTTATTAAAGATGTAATAGAGTGATATAGAAATGGAAAAAACAATGAGACAACACGTTCCTGAATTAACTGATGATATTGGTAATGATGAATTTTTGGATTTAATTGTAGATTGCTTTCATTCAGCAATTTTTGGTACAGTAGATGAAAACGGAGAGCCACATACCAATGTTATAGACATCGATTTTAATGAAAATGGTCGCTTAATTTTCGCTACTACGAATCAAAAAAGTTTTTACCGTAATCTAAAAAGACATAATCGCGTATCTATCACAGCATTACGTGGTCGAGAAACTTTAACTAGCGTAGGTTTTACTTTGCAAGGATATGTTGATGAAATTAGTCCGTCTTATTTGAATAAAATTTTTGAAATTAAGCCGGAAATGCATCATATCTATGCAAATAAGACAGAAGACTTTGATACATTAAGAGCTTTTGCATTAACACCTGTGATTGGATCAGTGTATGATTTACGTGAGAAAAAAGTTTTTCAAAAGCAATTCGATTTTATCAACCAAAACAAAGAGGAGATGGCTTAGAGCCATCTCCTTTTTTATTATATATTCATTTCACGTTTTTCTTCGCGCTTACGTAGCCATGGAAGCAAGAATCCTAAACCGAAGAGAACAATTACCGTAATGATATTCATAAGTAATTGGTGGTTAAATGCAGCACTACCAAATGTTGCCTCAGCTTCTTGAGGAATGAATCCTAAAGTTGCACAGATGAAAGTGAAGATCAAGCACCACCAGCCCATAATTAGAGCACCAGTCTTGTTTTTGATAAAGACATAATCTGAATGGAACTTTTCTTGGTGCATTCTTAACATTACGAAAGCAAAGAATACCCAACAAGTCTTATATGGTGAAATAATACCATTAATATTTAAGAGCCAATTATAAATTGAGTTAATGTTTGGCAAAGTACCAGTAAGTAAGAGTAAGAATAATGCTAAGCCACAAGTTAAAGTATATGAGTGAACTGGACGACCGGTCTTATCCTTTTTACCGGTTAACCACTTAGGCATGTATCTATCAGCAACGTCACCAGCAAATACACGGCTTGAAGCATCAAGCAAAACAGCTAATTGAGCCATCATGAAGAGAGCTTGGACAACTGCAAAGATGTACATCAAGATTTTACCCCAACCTAAACTTTCACCTAAAAGTTGGAAAGCGTAGTAAGGACCATTCATCTTGAAGTCATGTGGGATGTGGTGTGCGTTAAAGAACATTGCTAAAGCTAGGGTACCAAAGATAGTTAAGAAACCAGTCATTAATGCCAACATCCACATTGCTTTAGGAAATTCGTGCTTAGGATCACGCATTTGCACAATGTAAGGAGCAGCAAGTTCAGCACCGGACATAGCAAAAATTAATAATCCGGTGGTAGAGAAGTAACGCAAACTAAATGATGGTTTGAATGCACCCCAGTTAAATGGTTGCGTGGCAATATGATGACCATGCATTACTGCCCAAACAGCAAGTAAAACAAAGAGCATGGACATGATGAACATTGCACCACCACCGATTAATGAGAGCAGTTCAAGTGAATTCTTAATGGCATTTTCAATCAAGATAAAGACTAAAATGATTACGAAAGTAAGAATTCCAAACCAGAAAGTAGACATATGCTTGTCTAGCGTGTTGTTTCCTAGAATAATCCAGGAGAATGACACGATGACTGAGTTAGAAACGTCAACTAAGTATGGTACAGTTTGAACCCAATACATCCAAGAAGTCCAGTAACCGAGAGTGTCATTAGATGAATGACGTACCCATGATGCTAAACCTCCGGCCTGATCTGTAAACGTTAATCCCATTTGACTGGACATAAGAGCATAAGGAATAACGTAGGCAAATAAAAGGAAAATCCAAGATACAACTACAGATAATCCTTGGTTTTGAAATGGATAGAAGATGTTTTCAAAACTGATGATAGTAACAAAGTCGATTAATGCGATGACCGGCCAGCTCATATAATGTTTTTTACCGGGCTCAAAATTAATGGTTTCTATTTCCTCTGACATAAAAATATTTTCCTCCAAGTATTTATTCAATTACATTTAAATATCTTTATGTTCAGGGGGCGAACAGGGCAAGTGCACTTGTTTAAAACCTCCAATATTTATATAATATGTACCGTAATTTGTGAAGTGATTCAGAAACTACATAATACTGTAAAAAGATTATAAAGAATTATTTAAGTTTTGCAACTTGAATTCGTAATTTGTAATAAAAATGGAAAGGAAAAGCATGGATTTTTTGAAAATAGCGTTCGGAAGCGGCGTTAATTTAAGCAAAATAAAAAATTGGGAATCAGTTCCTATTGATCGAGTTAAAAATAGTGCAGAAATAGCTGCAATTGTAATTCAAAATAAAGATCCTAATGCGCAAAAGCAAGCCCAAGCGTTAAGAGATCAATCTGGCTTTTCCATTCCAATAATTGAAGTTGATAGGCAAGTTTCAACAGCTGATCGAGAAAAAATTGTTGATCTGGCAAAAAATTATGAACAGAAAATGGTGCCAGGTTTTTTGACTGATCTAATTAATTTTGCGCAGGCAAAACCGATTAGTTTTACTACCCCAGGTCACCATAATGGTCAGTATTATGATAAGCATCCAGCAGGTGTTGTTTTCAATAAGTTCTTTGGTAAGAATTTAATGTTTGCTGATACTAGTGATACTGTGCCTCAGCTGGGTGATACTATGACTCATGCAGGTACACCACTTGATGCTGAAAAATTAGCTGCAAAAACTTATCATGCAGATAAGGTTTACTTCTGTACTAACGGTACAACTAGTGCTAATTCAATTTGTGCCAGCGCACTTTTATCTGAAGGGGATTTGGTTTTATTTGATCGTAATAACCACAAGTCCTTGTATAACAGCGCATTGGTCATGAGCGGTGCTAAGCCGGTTTACATTTCAACTGATCGTAATGCTTTGGGGCTGATTGGTGAGATGGATCCCGACTTTTTGACTGAAGACAAAATTAGAGCTGAAGTAGCAAAAGTTGATCCAGAAAAAGCCAAGGCTAAGCGTCCATTTAGATTAGCAATAGTGCAGGCAGAAACCTATGATGGCGTATTCTATGATGCAAAATGGATTGTAGATCGAATTGGTAAACTTTGCGATTATATTTTGTTTGACTGTGCTTGGGGCGGGTTTGAAGAATTTGTACCAATTATGAGACACTTGTCACCGCTTCTTTTAAATCTGGGACCGGATGATCCGGGAATTTTAGTAACTCAATCCTTGCATAAGCAACAAGCAGGGATGGCTCAAGCTTCACAAATTTTGAAGAAGGATTCGCATATTAAAGGGCAAAAGCGTTATGTGGACCACAAACATTTCAATCATGCTTATTTGAAGTTTGTTACTTCTTCATATGCATATCCGTTATATGCATCCCTTACAGTAAATTCCTATGTCACTGCTGGTGAAGGAAACAAAAAGTGGTGGGCAGACACCCTACGCATGGGCATTGAATGGCGCCAAAAGTTATTAAAGCAATCTAAATTGTTTAAGCCATTAGTACCTGACAATTTTGCTGAAATTCCTACTGCTGATTTAATGAATGAAGCTAAATACTGGAACATGAGTCAAGATGACGATTGGCATGGCTTTAGAAAAATGGGCAGTGGTGAAGCTATGATCGATCCACTCAAGATTACAGTTAAAACTCCGGGCATTGATGTCAAAAATGCTAAGTATGAAGAAACCGGTATTCCTGGTGCGGTAGTTGCAGAATTTTTAATGGAAAATCATATTATTCGTGCCAAAAATGATTTGAATTCTTTGCTGTTTCTTCTAACACCTGGTGATTCACAAGAAGAATTAGATACTTTGCTGGATGCCTTCTTAAAGTTTGAAAAGTATTATGATGAAGATGCTTTGGTAAAGGATGTTTTACCATTTTTATATCAAGAATATCCTGAGCGTTATCATGGTTATACGTTGAAGCAGCTCTGCCAGGAAATGCATGAGTATTATAAAGAAAATAAAACTTTTGTCCTGCAGCAAGAGTTGTTTGCTAAGCCTAATATGCAAAATTACCAAATGACACCGGCTGAAGCTGACCAACTCTTTAAGAAAGATCAAACAGAATTAGTTGATCTTGAAGATGTAGTGGGCAGAACGGCAGCTGAGGGTGCCTTGCCATATCCACCAGGAGTCTTTATCGTTGCACCAGGTGAAAAGTGGGGAGAGATCGATCAAAAATATTTTGAAGTTTTGGCTCATGCGATTGAAAAATTCCCAGGCTTTGTACCAGAAATTCAGGGCGTTTACTTAGAACCACAAGAAGATGGCAGCATAAAAGTGCAAGCTGAAGTTATCAAGGATAGATAAATTAAGGAGTAAGAAATGAGTTTTTCATGGAAAGAAAATTTACCACAAGAATTAAGTGATAAAGTTACTAAAGTAGAAAAAATGATCCAACCTCGCATTGATGAGATTGATGAACAAGTTTTATATAATCAACAACGTGTACTTGATTTGTTTAGAAAGCATCATGTTGGTGAAGAAGATCTCGTGCCTTCAACTGGTTATGGTTACGACGACATTGGCCGTGACAAGATCGAAGATATTTATGCCGATTATTTCAAGACTGATGATGCCTTAGTTAGACCACAATTCGGTTCAGGTACTCATGCCATCACTGTCGGTCTCTTTAGTATGTTGCGCCCAGGCGATACTCTTTACTATTTGACAGGTACCCCGTACGACACAATCCAAGAAGTAATTGGTCTTGCTGGTAATAAACCAGGCAACATGAAGGAATGGGGCATCAATTTCAAGACAACTGAATTAAAGAATGGCGAAGTTGACTATGAAAATGCTAAAAAAGATTTGCAAGACAAGTCAATTAAAGTAGTAGCCATTCAAAGATCTTTGGGTTATGCAACTCGTAAAACTTTTACTATGGACAAAATCAAAAAGATGCTTAAGTTCATCAAGGAAGTTCGTCCTGATGTTAACATCTTTATTGATAACTGCTATGGTGAATTTTCTGAATGTGAAGAACCAACTTTCTACGGCGCAGATATGATGGCAGGTTCACTTTACAAAAATGCGGGTGCTGGTTTAGTAAAGGGTGGCGCATTCTTAGTTGGTCGTCAAGACTTAATCGATGGAGCAGGTTCGCGTTTAACTGTTCCTGGTGCTGGTAAAGGTGAAGGCGCAACTTGGGGCTATTTACGTGATATCTACCAAGGATTCTTCATGGCACCACATACAACTGGTGAGGCACAAAAAGGAATGGTCTTTACAGCTGCATTGTTAGAAGAAATGGGGATGCAAGTATCACCAAAGTGGAGTGATCCACGAAGCGACATTGTGCAAACCGTAACCTTTGGTAAACCAGACCCAATGGTTAAATTCTGTGCGGCTATTCAACATTACTCACCAATGAACTCATTTGTTGATCCAATTCCATATCACCAAGATGGTTATGAAGATGAAGTTGTCATGGCATCAGGTTCATTTGTCGAAGGTTCAACTATTGAACTTTCTTCAGATGGTCCACTTCGTGATCCATACATGCTTTATATTCAAGGCGGTTTGTCTTATGCACATGATAAAATTGCGATTACGCATGCCGTTGAAGAAACCTTTTATAAGTAAATAAAGTTTTGACCAAATTAAAAGGCCTTGAGAAATTCTCAAGGCTTTTTGTAATGCTCTATATTTATTTATCTTCTTGTAAAATTTCATTAATCTTCTGCACGGCTTCATTTGACCCTATCAAAGTGATCCGATCATGCGGATTAATAATGTCAGTAGCAAGAGGAACTTGATTCAATTTACCATTATGAGTGATGCCGATGATGTTCACATCGTAATTTTTACGGAAGTCCAAGTCACCTAATGATTTGTTAAAAAAGCTAGGGTTTTCAACGCTAACTTCGACTAAAGATACGTTTTTAGAAAGATTGAAATAGTTGACGACATTAGGATGAAGCTGATGAAAAATCAATTGTCTGGCCATATCTTGTTCAGGTTCAATGACGTGATCAGCTCCGATCTTTTCTAGAACTAAACGGTGATTATGATTATTAGCTCGGGTAGTAACATCTGGTGCACCAATCTTTTTAGCTAACATAGTAGTGATAATACTACCTTCCACGTTTTCGCCCATAGTAACGAAAACGTGATCAAAAGAACCGATATCAAGATCACGTAATTCCTCTTCATCAGTAGCGTCAGCAATTACAGCATGTGTAACCAAATGAGCGACATCATTAACGACCTCTTCATTTGAATCTACTACTAAAACATCTTGATCAGCTTGTAAAAGCGCCATGGTCAGTGCCATGCCAAACTTTCCTAAACCAAAAACTGCAAAACTTTGTTGTTGATGTAAATTAGCCAATGATAATTTCCTCCTCTGGGTAACGATAACTTTGTTTAGCAGGATGAGATTTGAAAATAGAATACATAAAAGTATAAATGCCAACTCGTCCGATAAACATTAAAGCAATAATAATAATTTTTCCAAATAAATTAAGGTGTGGAGTAAGACCGAGAGTTAATCCAACGGTTCCAAATGCAGAAACTGCTTCAAAAACTGCTTCGATAATGCCATTATGAGGTGAGAGTGGTTGCGTCATAGTTAGCAATAGTGTCGCAAAAATAATTAATAAAATGGCAGAGCAAAATAGGGTTAGGGCACGATTAATATTATTACGAGTGAAGCGACGATGAGAAAATGATGCTTCTTTTCCAGTAAAGGTTGCTAAACTCTGTAAGAATAAAATCCCTATTGTTGACGTTTTAACACCACCCGCAGTAGATCCAGGAGCTCCACCAATGAACATTAAGATAATAGTAATTACAATGCCAGCTGCACTAAGCTTAGTATAAGGAATTGAAGCAAAACCAGCTGTTCTTGGCGTTACTGCTAAAAATAATGTGTTGAAAAATCTCTGAACAGCGTTGAGATTGCCATCAAATTGTTTAAGATTTTGTTCACTAATTAAGAAACCGATTATTGATAATATTAAAATAATTATGCCAACTGTTAATACCAATCGAGTATGTAAGGTAAGCTTATGATGAATGTGATATGTTAACAAGTCACGCCATACTAAGAAACCAAATGAACCAGCACCGATTAAAAGCATAATAATAGTTAGAAAATAGGGATTATTATTAAACTGTTCAAGAGATGGTCCGAATAAATCAAATCCTGCATTACAGTAAGCTGTTATCGAATGAAAGATGCTATACCAAATACCTTTTCCTATCCCTAATCGCGGCTTTAAAGCGATAAAGAGTAATATTGCCCCTATCAGTTGAACGACCAAGGAAAGTTTAATAATCAATTGTACTATTCGAAGTTGAGAAGGACGATTAAGGTTTAATGCTTCTCCAGTTAGCATTCTTGCGCCTAAACTCATTCGTTGATGAGCAAAATTACTGAGCATAACTGCAAAAGTCATGAACCCTAAACCGCCCACTTCGACCAGAATCATGATAATTAATTGACCAAAGAATGACCAATGTGTTGCTGTTGTAACTGTACTCAATCCTGTAACACAAACCGCTGAAGTAGCAGTAAAAAGTGCATCAGAATAATTAGTTGTTTGTCCTGCTTTATTTGCAAAAGGTAGTGATAATAAAATGCTTCCGATAATTATCAGAGTTAAAAAACCAATAGTTAAAGCGAGTGAGAATGTGATACGTCGATGAAAAAGATGTATCAATTTTTTTCCTTCTTTCTTACATATAATACTTCAATTATAATCCTTGATGGACTCTGCTAAAATAAAGAAAATGTTTCAAATAAGTTAGGAAAATTTATGAATCCAGAACAAATTTTAAAACAAACTTTTGGCTATTCTAGTTTTCGTCCCGGTCAAAAGAAAGTAATTGATTTAATTTTAAATAGAAAAAATGTCTTGGCAGTTATGCCAACAGGTGCAGGTAAATCGCTTTGCTATCAAGTTCCTGCTTTAATGAATCCTGGTATTACGCTGGTTATTTCACCGTTAATTTCTTTAATGAAAGATCAAATTGATTCTCTAAAACAAAATGGTATTAACGCCGCGGCATTGAATTCAACCACCCCGCAAGAAGAAGTAAATCCTATTTTACGTCAGGCATATGAGGGAAAAATCAAACTAATTTATATTACGCCTGAGCGTTTGACGATGGATTATTTTAGATATCAGCTTAACTTCTTGGCTGTTGATTTGGTCGCAGTGGATGAAGCGCACTGTATTTCACAGTGGGGCCACGATTTTCGCCCGGCTTATAGACAAATTTTTGAAGGAATTAATTCTCTTAAAAGTAAGCCGAATATTTTAGCATTGACGGCAACCGCCACTCCAGCGGTTCAAGATGATATTGGACAACAGTTAAATATCCAACGAGAGAACTTTATTATTACTTCATTTGCTCGTCCCAATATCAGTTTTAAGGTGGTTAAGTCTCCGCAAAATACTCAGCTTTACATTGCGCAATACATTAAGGCTCATCCTGATGAAGCCGGGATTATTTATACTAATACTCGTAAAAAAGTTGAATCTTTAACGGATTATCTTGCTAAAAAAGAAATTTCAGTAGGCGCTTATCATGGCGGGATGAATGCAAAAGAAAGATCACAAGTGCAAGAGGCGTTTCAATTTGATGAATTTCAAGTAATTGTGGCGACCAACGCTTTTGGTATGGGAATTGATAAAAGTAATGTCCGCTTTGTAGTTCATGCATCAAGCGCTCGCAACATTGAAAGCTATTATCAAGAAGCTGGTCGAGCCGGCCGAGATGGTGAAGAAAGTGAAGCAGTGATGATTTACCATCCAGGGGATTTGCACCAGTATCGCTATTTTATTGAAGAATCAGATGCAGATCAAAAATATAAGGAATTACAATATCAAAAATTCCAGGCGATTACTGATTACGTAAATACCGGTGAATGTCTGCAACAATTTATTGTGCGCTATTTCGGTCAAGATTGTCCGCCTTGTGGTAAATGTTCAAATTGTCTTAATCAAGGTGATTTGAAAGATATCACTACTGATGCCCAAAAGGTTATTGCGTTAGTTTATGAACTTGATGGACGTTTTGGTAAAAATGTCGTAGCTCAATGTTTAGTTGGTTCGACTAATCAGCGGATGCAGGAAATGCATGCGGAGCAATACGAACATTTTAATAGCTTAAAAGTCAGTCAAAAAGAGGCTGTAAGTTTGATTGATTATTTAATTGCCTCTGGATATTTAAAAATTGAAGGGACAAAATACCCTTTGCTCCATGTAACTAACCGCGGCTGGGATGTTTTAGATGGAAAAGCTATAGTAAAACGGCGGATCAGTAAGATTCAAAAGAAGAAGCAAATTTTTGATGAAGATGAAAATGTGAGTCTATTTGACGCTTTGAGAGAAAAACGCAAAGAACTAGCTAAAAAACAAAGAGTTCCTGCATTTATGATCTTTTCGGATCGTAGTTTACATGATATGGCCAAAATTAAGCCACAAAATGAAAATGATTTTTTAGAGGTAAGTGGTGTTGGTCAAGCTAAATTGAAAAAATATGGTCACACAATGCTTAATGTAATTAGACAATTTATAAATTAATAGGTTATTCTTTTTACATTGGCGGCTATAATTGGTAAATTATGATTATAAGGTTATTTATATCTATAAAATAATTAAAGGAAGGGCTAATTATGGCTAAGAAAACGTTAATTTTGTATTATTCATGGTCGGGCAATACTAAGAAATTAGCAGAAAAGATTCATACTCAAATTTCAGATAGTGATCTTAAGGAAGTCGATGCTGTTGACGGCACTTTTGATGCGGATCAATATAAAACCAATGATATCGCTTTAGATCAAATCCAAGCCAATAGTTTTCCAGATATTAAGCTAGATAATATTGATTTTAATAATTATGATTTAATTTTAATTGGTAGTCCTGTTTGGTCAGGCTATCCAGCAACTCCAATCAAGACCTTATTAGATCAAATGAAGGGATATCAAGGAGAAGTAGCCTCATTCTTTACTTCCGCAGGAGCTAATCGCAAGGCATATGTTAACCACTTTAAAAAATGGGCTAAAGATTTAAATGTGATTGGCGTAGCTGAAAATGACAGTAAAATCACTGAATGGGTAAATTAATTTTAGTTTCAATAAAATCAAAACAAACCACTTTATATTTCTTATTTAATCTGTTATCATAATAGCGGAGCGTGTGATGAGCGCTCCGAGGATGAAAAGGCTAGGCAAGATGTCTCTTATGGCATTTGCTGATAGGAAGAAATTTGAAGGTGTAGAAAAGCCACTAAGGACATTTTCCTTAGTGACTTTTTTTGTGCATAAAAAAACGCTAGAAAACTAGCGTTTTGGTTTTAAAAGTTATTTTTAGAAGTTCTAGGAGTAACTTTATCCCAGATAGCATCGATAATGCCAACCCACATTGCTCCAAGAGCAACAGAGCCACAAACATCTGATGGGAAGTGAGCATAAAGATATACTCTTGAAATCATGACTAAAATCAGCCAAACGATTAATAAAACATTCAACCAAATCTTGGCAGTTCTATTTCTTACTAATGCTGGGATTAAAATCATCATTAACCAAAAGACGATAATTGCCATTCCTAATGTGTGACCACTAGGAAAACTGAAGCCATCATCTACGGCCAAGTGTTGCACAGGGCGGGCACGTTGAATAATGTGTTTTACCACCCATCCAAAAGCATCTGCAGTAATTAAAGTAATTACGATACTAAGCGAAAGAGGGCGTTGCTTTTTAATCCATAAAATAATGGCGATTAAAATCATCCATACTAAATCAACTTTAGTATCTGCTAAAAAAGTAATCTTTTTCATAATGCCTTGTAGATTAGGAATGGTATGAACAATTTGTTCAAAGAAATTGTCAAAACCATTAATCCAGCTGGCATGAATCATGATTGAGATTGCCAAGATCAAAAAGACAGGCAATCCAATACAAATAGCTGTAATATTTTTCTTTTGCATTTTTTCCTCTTTAATATATTATTTTTTAACAACAGTAACGAGTTTATCATATAATTATTATTAATGATCAAAAAATTAAAAAGAATGCGGAAAAATAATTATGGAAGAAAATACTAAGAACATGCTCGCTGGTAAACCATATCGCCCTGATACCGAAGAATTGGGACATTTTTCTAGTTTGGCACATCGTTTATCACGAGATTATAATTTGACAACTGATGAAGATAAGTTAGAAAGAAAAGCTATTATTGATCGGCTTTTTCCGGATCACGGAGAAGGGGTTTATTTGCAAGGACCGATCGAGGTAGATTATGGTCGCTTTACTAAATTAGGTGATCATTTTTATGCTAATTTTAATTTAACGATTCTGGATACTTGTCCAATTACCATTGGTGATAATGTGATGTGTGGCCCTAATGTTACTTTTGCTACACCTTTGCATCCCTTACTACCTGAACAAAGAAATCCTAGAATGCAAGCAGATGGCAAAATGGCAGATATTGAATATGGTGCACCTATTAAGGTAGGGAATAATTGCTGGTTGGCCAGCAACGTTACTGTTTGTGCAGGAGTGACGATTGGCGACAACTGTGTAATTGGAGCAGGTGCTGTAGTTACGCATGATATTCCAGATAATTCCTTAGCAGTGGGAGTTCCAGCTAAAGTTATCCGCAAAATCACGGAAAAAGATCATTTAGATGACTATCCATATTAAGTATGAATAATTTTTATCTAATCTGTAACTTCACTGAAAAAAATAATTGCTAATATATTTTATAAAGAACTGATCGATTCTGGAGGGAATTAAAACGAAAAAAATTAATTTAAGAAAGGCATTGATTAAAACAGCCGCTTCCCTTACTGTGGCTGCCTCTTTACCAATAGGTGGGTTAGCAGTCGCTAATCAAGTAAATGCCGCAAGTTATAATCAAACTGAAATGCGTAGTTTTGTTAGAAGTACACTGGCTAATTATTATGCACGAGGTACTACCGTAATTATTAAAGATGGTCATCCACAACAAATTAGTTATGGCTATGGCTATTATGGCAAGCGTCTTGGTGCTGGAAATAGAAAGGTCGTTTATCCTGTTTGTTCATTGCAAAAGGTAATTACGGCTGCAATGATTACACAATTAATCTATGCCGGAAAGTTTAATCAAGATACTAAAATTTCAACTTGGTATCCCAACTTAAAGGGCTCATCAGATATTACCGTTGGTAATTTGATGACGCACACTTCAGGACTTAAGGCTAGTGACACGGAAGTTAACCGTGGGTCCGTAGTTTCTGAAGCTAGTGCCATCAATTGGGTGGTTGATAAGTTAAATTCTACTAGTCAAAATAAACCAGGCAATTTTTCTTATAATAATACCAACTATATTTTGTTAGCAGGAATTATTCGTCAAGTTACAGGCAAATCATATAAAGATAATGTTAAAGAACGAATTATTAATCCACTTAATTTAAAGAGAACTTACTTCTTGGAAGATGTTCCAGCTGGTATGACTGATGGTATTTCTTATACTTGGAATCGGAAAAATTATCAATGGGCACAATATGTTAAAAAACAACAAGCTTCTCAATTAGTTGGTGCAGGTAATTTGTTCTCTACACCAATGGATTACTACCGTATTCAAGTTGGACTTACAAATGGAAAGATTTTGAATAAAACCGAGTATAATTACATGACTAACTTGAGTTCTAAATCTCCAAATGGTTATTCAGGTGGTATGTATATCAAGAATAACGGTACCTTGAAGTCAGCATATGGTAACTTATACAACACTCACTTTGGTAATTGGATTCAAATGACATCTGATAATCAAAATGGTTTAATCATGTTTTTAAATCAAACTCAAAATGATGAAAATAGAAACAAAGCAATTGGTTACCAAATTTTAAATCATATCAAACCAAATACATTCAATGCACGTTAAATTTTAATGTTTCCTGCTATTAACTATGTTAAGCTAATAGCAGGATTTTTTGATTGGAGTGAAAAAATGATTGATGGGGGAGTATTAATCAGTCAAGATTTATCATGTATGGGGCAAGTTTCATTGAGTGTTGCCCTGCCAATTTTGGGTGCATGTGGGTTGAAGCCCACTGTATTACCGACTGCAATTTTATCAACGCATACTGGTGGTTTTGGCAATAATACATATTTAGATTTAAGTCATGAAATGACTCAAATCACTAAACATTGGCAAGAATTAGATATAAGTTTTAAAGCAGCGTATTTAGGTTATTTAGGTGAAAATGCATTAGATTTTTGGCTGCAAAATAAAGAGTTACTTAGTCAAAAAATTATTTTAATAGATCCGGCGATGGCGGATCATGGCAAAATGTATCGTGGCTTAAGCCAGCAGTATATTGAAAAAATGCGGCAATTGGTTACTAAGGCTACAATTTTAACGCCAAATATTACTGAAGCTGCATTTTTATTAGGAAAAAAAGCTGAAGAGAATTCCATTCAAACGGCTACAAGTTTAGCGCAAGAATTATCGACTAAATTTGATATTCCTAATGTAATTATCACTGGAATAGATTTGTCAGATGAAAAAATCGGAGAAGTGGGCATTACTGAAGGAAAAGAATGGTCACTAACCCAGAGAAGATTGCCAGGAAGCTTCTTTGGTACCGGCGACATTTTTGCGAGTGTCTTTTTAGCGGCATTTATGCATCAATATAGTTTAAAAGAAAGTTGCTCTATTGCGGCTGATTTTGTGGAACGAGCTATTTTGAATACTACTAAGCAGGATCCGCGTTTAGGGCCGAATTATGCGGCAGGATTAAGTTGGCTATTAGAAAAGGTGGGGAATAGAAAATAATGAAAACAGATAAAAATTCTTTACAAGCATTGATTTTTACCGGATTATTTGCAGCAATTATTTATATTGGTATCTGGGTCTTACGAATTCCTGTACCTGCTATGGTAGGTCGACCATTTATTCATTTTGGCAATACTTTGACGGCAGTAGCTATTCTTTATTTGGGTTATCGCAATGGGATGATTGCCGGAATTATTGGTTTAGGTGGTTTTGATTTATTAAATGGTTATGCTGCTACATCATGGCTCACTATGCTTGAAGTTGTTGTGGTTGCGACAGTTTTGAGCTTAATTTTTAAAGGGATGAATTATCAAGATAGTAAGAAGAATATTATCATTTTAGGTATTGTTGCCGGTGTGACTAAAATTTTTACTACATATTGCGTTTCAATTGTTGAAGCATTAATGGTAGGAACGAGCTTGCAAGTAGCATATATTGGTGCATTTGTAAGTTTGCCTGCAACCGTAATTAACTCAATTTCAACTGCAATTTGTACGCCAATATTATATTTTGCATTGAAGGATGCGACGAGAGTTATCATGAAAAAAGCCAAATAAAAACATAAGATTTTACACATGTGTTCTTGGGTGCTATATTTAAACTATTAGCTTACTTATGGGAATAAAGGTAGAATAGTATGAACGAGGATCTAAAAAGAAAAAATAAACGAAGCAATCTAATCATATTAATAATTGGTATTTTAGTTGTGGTCGGCATTATTGCAGGTTTTGGTATTCACAATCATCGTGTAGCCAGTCAAGCTGCAGCGGAGAAGTATGCACGAACACACTTTAATCCAAATGTTAAAATCGATGGTGTGAAGGTCGGCAAATTAACTGTTGCTAAGGCAACTGCTAAGGTAAATAAAAAAGCTAAAAATCATGTGCAATTAAGAAATGAAAAATTGGTTTATAGCTATAATACGACCGCACCGACAATCGATGAGGCAGAAACTGAAGCACTGTTTAAAAAGCAACAAACTAAGACGCCTTCAGATCAAGCCTATAATTTTACTACTAAAAATTTAGCTACTGCTAAGAAGAAGTTGAATGCGTTAAAGAAGGCTGAATTGACTTACAAAATTAATGGCAAGAGTTATCAGTTAAAGGCCAAAGATCTTTTAAATGATGTCAGCTACCGAGATGGTAAATATCAATTTGGCGATACATCTAAATTAACTGAAAAATTAAACCAAATTGATAAAGAAGTTTCCACTTTGCATAAAAGCTATAAGTTTACGGTTCCTACTGGTAATAAGGTTAAGGGTAAGACAATTACCGTTAAAAATAAGACTTGGGGCTGGGGTGTTTATGTTAAAAAGGCTCGTCGTTTGATCTTACAAGCTTTTGCAGATGGGAAAACCACTTTTGATGGTGCTGATGCAATTTATGGTTTAGGCTATAGTACTTACGCTCATGGTTACGGTAAGAGTAATCATGAAATCGGCAATACTTATGCAGTTGTTTCATTAAAGAAGCAAGAGGTTTGGCTTGTTAGAAAAGGTAAGTTAGCTGCACATTTGGATGATGTAGTTACTGGTACAATGGAAGGTAGCAAGGGTGATCAAACTCCACGTGGTGTTTGGTACATTCACTACAAGGAATCTCCAAGTATTTTGCGTGGTACCAATGACGATGGTTCAAGTTATGCTTCACCAGTTAAATACTGGATGCCATTTACTTTAAGTGGTTGTGGTTTCCATGATGCTAGTTGGAGAACCGATTGGAGTAAGAAGGCCTACTTAAGAGGTGGCTCACATGGCTGTGTCAATGTTAAGCCTAGCGAGATTAGAAAAGTTTGGAATAACATTTCTAAGAATGAACCAGTTATTATTTATGAATAATTGAGATAAAAATAAGACCTGCGGAATATCAAATTCTGCAGGTCTTTTATTGTTTTATTTCTTTAACTTATCTTTTAGATCTAGACTCTTTTTAAACATGAAGTAACCGATAATCCAGGTTAGAATATCACTTGCTGCTTGGGACCAAACGATACCATGATAGCCTAAAGTACTCTTCAAAATTTCTAACACAATGAAATAAATGATGCCCTGACGAGTAATTGCCATAACGAAGGCTCCACGGGCATTCCCAATTGATTGGAAAACTGTAGTATAAACTAAAATAATTCCAACAAACGGGGTAGTAATAATCGTGGCAATTAACATGTAGCTACCAGCTGAAACAATTGAGGCTTGATTCATAAATAGTGCAGTCACTGGTTTGGCAAAGATGATCAGTAAGCCACCAACGATAATTGCATATGCTACTAAAACTAGAGTATCAAAGCGTAAAATGTCTTTTAATCGTTGCCAGTTTTTAGCACCATAATTATAACCAATCAATGGCTGTGCACCGAAGGCAAAGCCAACAATAACTAAAATGACGATGCTATAAATTTTTTGAGTGATTCCCATAGCGGCAACTTTGTTAGCACCGTATGCGGCAAGAGACGAGGTAAGTAAAGCCATACCAAAACTTTGAGCAAAGTTGGTAATTGACCCCGGGATACCAATGGCAATCACGTCCTTAATATTTTGCCCAGAAATCTTCATAATTTTCGGATTTAAGCTAATGTAGAATAATAGCTAAAATAGTTCCTATCATTGTGCTGAGCATGGCCTCAAAAGCTAAGCCTTCAGTTCGAATTAGGTTTTGTGGAACTAAAGAAAAGATGATAAATACCAATCCCAGAGCGATAATCCGATAAAAGTCAAAAGCATATGAATAAGTAGATGCTTTGGCTCCTAGAAGGATCAAAATTGGTTTGGCAAAAACTAGAAGTAAAAATGTCAAAATAATACCAACAATCACAGATCCGAATAAACAAAAACTGCTGATTCTTTTGCTTAGATCATAACGCTTTTCACCAAAAAGACGTGAAATTAGACTACTGCCGCCGAGTCCAAAAATATCAGAAACAGCAATTAAAAAGGTAAATAGCGGAGCGCCAATCGTAACTCCGGCCACCAAGTCAGTATTACCAGTCTTAGCTACAAACATCGTGTCAGCTAAGTTATAAATCATTGTGGTAATCATCCCTAGCACCACAGGGAAGGCTAATTTAAAATGGACTTTTTTAATAGGTGCTTTTGCAAATAATTCATCCATAAGTTTTTCCTATTCTCATTCAAATAATTCTTACATTTCATTATATTCTTTTTTGAATCTACTTATGGTTGCGATTTATGAAAAATCCTTTAATTCATAAAAGTAATCTATTATACTGAATACAATATGAAATTAAAATGAAAAGGCGGCGTGAGATATGAGTTTCTATAATTTAAATTACGAACAAAATAAATTTATTCATTATGCTAAGGAAAATACGCGTTCTTTCTTTGAGAATCATGACCAAATTCCATCATCACATGGTCAAGTTGTATTAGCTAAAGAGTTGGTACAAGAATTAAAAGATATGGGACTCGACGCATATTACAATGATAAAACAGCCTTTGCTATTGGAAAATTAGCTAAAAATACAATTGATGAGGTTACACCGATTGGCTTTTTTGCGCATGTTGATACTGCAGATTTTAATGCTGAAAATATTAAGCCCCAAGTTCATTCTGATTATGATGGAGAAAAGGTTTATTTAGACAAAGATGAAGGAATAGTTCTCGATCCTGCAGAATTTCCGGATTTGTTAAATTTAAAAGGCCAAAGATTAATTACTTCAGATGGTCATACTTTATTGGGTGTTGATGACAAAGCTGGTATTGTTGGGGCACTCTCCATGCTACGCTATTTGGTAGAACATCCCGATGTTAAACATGGAGATGTATATATTGCTTTTGGCCCTGATGAAGAAATTGGCTGCGGCGGTAAATATTTTGATCCGCACGATTTTCCTGGCGTAGAATTTGCCTATACTTTAGATAATGGCCGCCCCGGTGATTTTTCTTATGATACCTTTAATGCTTCTGAAGCTACTATTCATATTAAAGGAACCGTTGTGCATCCCGGTGAAGCTTACGGCCTAATGGTCAATGCCACCACATTAATGAACGAATTTTTATCAGCATTACCGCAAGATGAAGTTCCAGAAAAATCACGCAATCATGAGGGCTTTTTCTTAGTTACTGATGCTACAAGCACGGTAGACCATGCGGATATTAGTATGATAATTCGTGATTTTGAATGGGATAAATTCATTGCAAAAGAGAATTTAATCAAAGAAATCGTTCAGAAGCTGAATGAAAAATATGGCAGCGATCGCTTTACTGTTAAGATTCGTCGTCAATATGAGAACATCTATAATGGATTAAAGGATAAGCCATATATCGTCAACTTAGCTTTAGATGCTTATCGCAAGTGTGGTCTGACACCACATGTTCAATCATTTAGAGGCGGTACTGATGGTAACTTTATTACGCCAAAAGGCATTCCGACTCCGAACTTATTCAATGGTGGTGGTAATTATCATGGCCGGTATGAATATGTAACCGTAGAACAAATAGATAAATTGGCAGAAGTGTTGACGATGATAATTACAGAGCACTTGCGTCAAAGTCGTGAGGGCAGAGATGAACGCCCACTTGAGAAATATTGGTAGATAAAATGCAAGATTATAAACTAGAAATTGATGTAGATAAACAAACAATCCAAGGAGTAACAATTCCTGATCCCCAAATGTTTCAACAAATTTGTTTTGTAGTAAAGAATAATCACTTAGAGGGTTGGAAGCCGGAAACTAAAGATATTGCACGGTTAGTTGACCAGGCAAATAAGTCAGATCAAAGTATTATTGATGAAATCAATGAGGCATTTTAATGGCAGAAGATTGGATTTCAGTGACTCTTTATCCTAATGGAACGATGAAGAATAAGTTGGGGATTAGGGATGCAGCAGAATTAGCAGACTTGGAATTTCAAATTTCAGCTGAGCGAGAATTATTGCTGTTAAAGGAAAAAGTTAAAGTAGGCCAAATTGAAGACTTAAAGAAAATTCATAAGATAATGTTCTCACCTTTATATGAATGGGCGGGACATTACCGCAAGGGTGATTTTCGTAAAGGAAATACCGTCTTTTTTCCTCGTGAACGCTTTGACTACGCCGAAGAGGATATTAACGAAGCTATTTCTAATTTACCGAAAAAAGGACCATTGACTGCTGAAAATTATGCGAGTTTGATCGACAAGATTAATTTCTTTCATCCCTTTAGAGAAGGTAATGGTCGGAGCACGAGAACTTTTTTGCAACTACTTGCCTTAGAACATGGACAGGCAATTGATTATCCGCTAACAAACGAGGCAATGATCGTGGCAGAAAACGAAGCTGATATTGCCAAAATTGCATTGCTACTCAAAGTAAAGGCACTTGCTGAATAAAAGATTAAAACCATTTAACAAATCAACAATTTAGAACTACTATAACAGGTGGCTGGATGAGCATCCTTCCTCCTTTAGAAGTGAAATAAGCAATTAAAAAATTTCTTCATTCCATCATCTTGCTAAAGAGCGACAACTGTGTGCGTTTGCCGCTCTTTTTCTTATGAAAATGCGTCGATACAAGTAAAAAATGTTATAGTGGACACGGAAGGAAGAATTTTCAGATGATTGATATATACAATGAGAGTTTAGCAAAATATGCAGATGGAGATCGTCATATCTTTACTGCGAAGTTTCTACGTCCTGACGATCATAAAGGGATCTTTACTGAGTTAACTGTCGATAATGAAGATAATGTAGTGGTTAAACAAATTGCCCTTCATATGACTAAGGCATTCAAAGACTTAAATCTAGAAGAGGGCGATGTAATTCAATTTGAAGGCATCGTGAAGAAGAATACGCGCGATGAATATACAGTTGAACGTCCTACAAGAGCTGAAAAAATCAGTAGTGCTGATAACAGTGATAGCAAAGTTCACGTTATGGGCAACGATTGGGATTGGTTTGAAAAGTAAAAAAATATCATATTTTTGATGAGAAGCATGTCAAGTTGGCATGCTTTTTTTGCATCTTGGGGTAATTTTTTGACCACTTGGCAAAATTGAGTTGAAAATTAAAAACAGGGGGGTAAAATTAAAAATAAATAAAAATATGATAGTTTCAATAATATGATGGATGTGAGTATGAATGAATATTAAGGGGTTTTACGAGATACATAGGGGACGCTTTATCTTAGTCTTCGCCATGGTAACAATCGGCATGGCAATAGACGCTAGTACACAATATTTAATGACGCCAGCCTACAATAATTTGAAAAATTTGAATTTTAGCGGCTTTTTATTCTTTTTAATTCTTTCACAAGTATTAGATTTGATGCGCTTACTTTTAATGAAAAACGCCCGAAAATCCCCGTATTTTAATGCGGGGATGGATAGGGCCAAGCTGACCTAGCAGTCAGCTTTTTTTATTCTAAAAATAGAGACATACGTTCGACTTCCCTGTAAAATATAAATATCTAATCTATGAGGAGGTGAAATCATGAAAAGAATGAGCAGCTTAGCCTATCATTTTGGCGTTAAGCTTCGCTTTTATCCTAGTTCTAAGCAAAAGAAAATCATTAAGTTGAACTATGATGCGCAACGCTTTGTCTACAACTCTTATGTAGGACGCAATCGAAGCAATTATCATGCTAAGCACTACTTAGCTGTTAGACAATATCAAGCAATGCCCTTTGCTTTTTCTATTCTTAATAATTATGAGACTAAGCTAGCAGAAGAAGTAGTCGCCAATAGCGAACTATTGGCTAAGCCTAAGAATATCCGCGATACTTATAGCTTTTTACGCGTTAAAGAAATTGATAGCCTCGCTATTGCCAACGCTATTCAGAACTACCAGAAAGCTTGGAG